>JAFAUR010000428.1 GCA_019243205.1 Acidobacteriaceae bacterium
CGGGAAGACAGCAGTGACGATTTCGATCCGGTAGCCCTTGGCTTCGAATTTTCAATGGAAGAAATCGAAGTGCGCGCCATGGAACTCAAGCCCGATCTGTTTGCCGACTACGAACGCGAACTCGCCGAAAAACGGGAGAAGCAGAAAAGGGTCGCCTGAGCGAAACCCTGCTGTCGGCCGGAATTTGATCTAATTTAAATCCGGTCATGATCCGTCTTCAGCTTCAGCGGTTGCAAAGCGTCGAGGATGCCCAGGCTAGTTTGCAGACCGCCATCGGCGTCGAGTTCGGAACCTTGCCGCCATACCTCTACGCACTGTATTCCATTCGCGAAGGCACAAATGCTCAGGGTTACCAGCTCATCCGCTCAGTAGCCCTCCAGGAAATGATTCATATGTGCCTCGCCTGCAACATGCTCAACGCGTTGGGGGGCAACCCTGTGCTGCATCCGCAGACGTATCCGGGTCCCCTGCCCGGCGACATCGGGCCCAACGGCACGCCTCTTACACTCCATCTCTATCCCTTTTCACGCGACGCCATGGCACAGGCGATGGCCATTGAGCAGCCGGAAAACCCACCCGATTTCCCCATTGAAACGCTCGCGGCGCTTGCCGCGCCGAAAGCAGTCACGATCGGGCAATTCTATCGAGCCCTTGATAAGTTTCTGGCGAAGTTGCCGCCCAATTCGTGGACCGCTGGTCGTAACCAGATTTCCGATAACCAGTTTTTTGCGGGTCAGATCTTTCCGGTGAATAACTACACGGACGCGCACAAAGCCATCGATGAGATTGTCTCGGAGGGCGAGGGATCCACCAAGGGCACGCGAGACGATCCGCTCGATTTCCAGGGCGAGGTGGCCCACTACTACCGCTTCGGCGAAATCTACCACGATCGGGTTTTGACCAAGGCCGATAACCAGGAAGGCTACACCTGGGGCCCGCGCAAACTCGGTGTGGACTGGTCGGGCGTCTATCCGGCCATCTCTGATCCAGGCGCTCACGACTTTTCCCGCGAGCCTGCGGAGGCGCAGCGTGCCCAGAAAGCCTGCAATCGTGCGTTCACGGACACCGTTGATGCGCTACAGCGTGCAGTAACCGGCCAGGATGGAGCGCTCGGCGAAGCAGTGCAAAGCATGTTCGATCTGCGAGTGGTGGCCCTGCATGCATTCACCGTCCCCTTGGCGCATCGCTCGAAGGTTGCCGGTCCAGCTTTCGTCTACACGCCCGAATCTCGGTAGGAGAAATAACATGAGCGTCCTCGAAACTCCCCGTATCTACATCAAGGGTGAGGTCTCCTGGGATCCCATCGTCACCAATAACTACGACACGAATTATGACGAAAACACGGGTGAAACCAAGTTCCCCAACGTCGCAGACCGTGTAAAGGCGTTCCGCGAACAAGCGATCGAGCAGACGCAAAAAGGCGGAAACTGGAATCCGCACGGCACGCACCGCGCTACTTTCTTCAACACATCTGTCTGTGGTTTTGACTTGGGCGCAGGAGTCAAAACCGATGACCCGTTTGTCACTGCTGGCGTCGACTTTACCGGCATGCTGGTGGACCTGGAGCCTTTCGGAGGTTTCACGTCGCAACTCTTCTTCAACGCCATGCGTTTCGGGGTCGAAGGCGGCTACTCGATCCTGGCGCGGCGCACTGCCCGAATGACGGCGCGCCACATCAACTTCGCCCGGAACTCGGCCAACAAGATGATCGCGGGCATTGCATCCGTCGTCTGGCAGACCTCCTTCGCCAAGGCCGACGGTTTGCACATTGAGTCTTTCAACTCCGATGCGCTAAAAACGCTCGCGCAAGCGATCGAGTCTGACGATGTGCTCGGGCTGACCATCCGCATCAACGCCTATCGGACCATCTATTACAACAACCCCAACCTCACGAATGGTTCGCCTGACACGCGTGCTGCCGCCCAGGCGCTCTACGCTAAGTTGAAGGGCGGTGGCTTCCAACCGAATCCGGCGCGCAGCTTGTTAGTGGGCGTTCTCGGTTTGTGGCGTAAAGGCGAGCCCGCCGGTGAACCGGGCGATCGCGCCCTCGTGCCGGTTGGTCAATCGCCACTCGGCGGAGCCCAAGTTCGCCTCGGAAAAACTGAAGTAACCGTCGATCTCTCAAACAGCGTTCCCGAGATCGACAAGAATCTAACCAAGCAGGACCTCGGATCTCTAACGCTGGTCGAGATCGACGCGGCGAGCCAGGAACCAACAACGCTCGGCTCCTTCGGTTACGACGCATACGACCGCGCTGCTTACGAGAGCAGCGCAGGCCTGGTCACTTTGCCGCTCGCAACCGCACTTCAACAGACCACAACCGAAAAGTATCTGGAGTTGCGCACCGCTGCCGGGTCGCCGCTTCTGACGGAACAAGTCTTGCGCGCGATTCCCGTCACGCCGAACGTTTATCTAGACGAGCAACAAGACCTGATGGCCAAATTCCAGGTCTACAGCCGGGGCAAGATCGCAGAGACGAGTGTGCCGGTTACTCTCTTCAAACTCGATGCGAGCGGTGGGCAGCCGGATGCGGGAACGAAGCTAACGACAGACTCGCATGGCGTTCTGACGGTGCCGCTGACAGCCAATGCGGGCTCAATTTATGCGTACGTCCCTTCACTCAGCGAGTCGGACCAGCCAACGAATGGCATCAACCCGCAGCTGAACACCTACATGTATGTCCGCGTTCACCCCGCCGATGAAGCCATCGCGCAATTACCGCCCACATGGGACAACGTCTATGCCAAAGTGCTCGCGAACTGGAATGCCATGGCCCCGTGCATGGACAATTGGCTGAAGCTGGACGATCCTCATCAAGTAAGGACATTCACGGCAATACTGAAGCTCCTGACCGATCCAGCCAATTTCGAAGATTATCGCTTCATGCCGGTCACTCGCGACATGAGCCCCGGCCAGCGCGCATTGCTTTACAAATTCCTTGACCTGACGGAAGTGGAACTCGACCGAACGGCTGCTCAGGCGAGGGAACCTCGAATGAACTTTGCTGATCTGAGCCGCGCCATGCGACGCGGCTAAATTGTGATAACGTCGGAAACCGTGAACCCAAGCCGACGCGGTTTCCTGAAGACGGGCGTCGCCGCACCTGTCCTCGTAAGCGCTATTCAGCCTGCTGCTCAGGCATTGCCGCAGCAAACGCAAACCACCTTGAAAACAGTGATGGACCTGATCATCCCGGCTGGAGACGGAATGCCATCGGCGAGCGAGGCTGGCGGCATGAGATATCTGGAAAACCTGATGCAACCTAACAAAGACGTGGCCTCCGACCTTCAGCAGGGGTTGGATGTGGTTGAGGCCTTCAGCCAACGATCGTTCAACCGGCCGTTCGCTGACCTTGAAAAAAACGATCAAATCGCTGTTCTGAAACAGATAGAAAGCACAGCTGCCGGAGTCTTCGATCGACTGAGAGCATACGTGTACGAGTCCTATTACACGCAGCCTGCAATCTGGAAGCGGATCGGCTACGAGCTCTACCCGACCGACCACATGGGACCGCATATGAAGCCGTTCGACGATTCGCTTCTGGCGAACGTGCGGAAGATGCCCAAGCTTTATAAAGACGTCTAGCCGTGCAGAACAACGATATCGACATTCTGGTAATTGGATCGGGAGCAGCCGGCGCGGTCCTCACAAAACGCTTGACGGACCTCGGCGCGAAGGTCATGTGTCTCGAACAGGGTGGTTGGATCAAGGCCGGCGACTATCCGTCCGATCGGCCCGATTGGGAAATTCAACTCCGTCGCGGGGCTTTCAATTTCAGCCCCAACATCCGCAAACGATGGGAAGACTATCCGGTGATGGAAACAGGGGCCAATCCGCTTACGGTCTTGATGTTCAATGCAGTCGGCGGAAGCACGCATCACTGGGCCGGCCACTTTCCTCGGTTTCACCCGTCCGACTTCCGGGTAAAAACTCTCGACGGTGTTGCGGACGACTGGCCCGTCAGCTACGAAGAGTTGAACCCGTACTACGAACAGAACGACCTGGATTGGGGCGTAGCGGGGTTAAATGGGGATCCCGCCAATCCGGAGAGATCTCCGCGGCCCACGCCGGTTCTGCCCATCGGCGTTCTCGGCGAAACCATTGGGAAAGGATTTAATGAACTCGGTTGGCATTGGTGGCCCTCCGACAACGCAATCATCTCGCGAGATTACAACAATCGGCCGGCCTGCGGTTTACATGGCAAGTGCATGTTCGGTTGTCCCATCGGGTCCAAAGCTTCTGTAGATGTCACTCACTGGCGCAAGGCGATTCGAAAAGGAGCGGCTCTTCAGCCCTGGTCGCGGGTGCGTGAGATCACTGTCGACCCACGTGGCAGGGCGAAGTCCGCGGTGTACTACGATCGCGAAGGAAAACTGCATGAGCAAACAGCGAGAGTCATCATCGTCTCCTGTAATGGCGTAGGAACGCCGCGCCTGCTGCTCAATTCGAAGTCGAATCTGTTCCCTGAAGGGCTGGCGAACTCGAGCGGCCTCGTGGGAAAGAATTTCATGACCCACCCGTTCCAAACCCTGGAAGGTGTTTTCGAAGCACCCATGGACGGGCACCTGGGGCCATTCGGCATCCCGGCCATGAGCCAGCAATTCTATGAGACCGATACGAACCGGGGCTTCGTCCGCGGGTACAGCCTGCTGCTCGAACGCTCTTTTGGACCGCTGCATCAGGCATGGGGCAGTTTCTCCCATCACCCCGTTTTATGGGGAGAGAATCATCACAAAGCCATGCGTCAGCGCTTCCCCCACTTGATCCGCGTAACCGTGGTGGGTGAAGACTTGCCCGAAGAGCGGAATCGCATCGAGATCGACACGAACCTGAAAGACACAAGCGGCATACCGGCGCCGCGGGTCGTTTACAGCTTCAACGAGAACAGTATGAGAATGCTCGAGCATGGCGGGAAGATGGCGCGCCAGGCATTAGAGGCGGCAGGTGCTGTCGAGATTATGGACAGCGGACCGGATAATCCGGCATATCATCTGATGGGAACGGCGCGAATGGGCACGAACCCGCGCGGATCTGTGGTAAATGCATCCCATCGAGCGCACGATGTACCCAATTTGTATATCGTGGACGGAAGTTCCTTCACAACATCAGCCGCCGTCAACCCGACATCCACGATCGGCGCCCTGGCATTGCGGGCGGCCGAGAAAATCTGGCAGGAACAGAAAAGTTAGCTACTCGAAAACACTGGCCGGCATAGTTCCCACAGCCGAAATCGATGGCCGGAAGTCCATGTAAGGAAGAATGTCGCGGTCGACTTCGATCCCCGGCGCGATTTCGATCAGTTCGAGCCCTTCGGACGCGAGACGGAACACGGCTCGTTCGGTGATATACAAAACGTCCTGACCTCGTTTTCGAGCGAAATCCGCGGAAAACGTGATGCGCTCCACGCGTTCGACAAACTTGTGGACTTTGCCTGCCTGTAACACCTTGAGCGTGCCGTGCGACCAGGACACTTTCGATCCTTGCGCATCGAAGGTCCCGCAGAACACAACTTTCTTCGCATTCTGCGCGATTTCCATGAACCCTCCCGGACCGATCAGGTTGCCCGCAAGGTGCGAAACATTCACATTGCCGAAGCGGTCCGCTTCGCCCATGCCGAGGAATGTGATATCGATTCCGCCGCCGCTATAGTAGTCAAACTGTTCGATCGAAGAAACGATGACTTCGGGATTGCGGGCCGCTCCGAAGAGCCGGTCGTCCAGCATTCGGCCGTTGTGGACGCCTTGCTCGACGCTCATCCACAGTTCGTCGGATGTACCTTGTTCCGCGATGACGCCGAAGATGCCTCCGGGGATGCCAAATCCGAAATTCAGCGACGCCCCGTTGCGCAATTCGAGCGATGCGCGGCGGGCGATGATACGACGCTCGAGTTTGTCGGGAATTGCAGCGCTGAAATGTCCCAAGTGCGCGCGGCGAGCACCGGAGATGCTCGGATCATAGGCGAGAGCATAGAACTGCTGCTGCTCTGTATCCTGAACGATCGCATCAACCATGATGCCCGGAACACGCACCGAGCGAGGATTTAAAGTTCCGGCCTCGACAATCTGCCGTACCTGGGCAAGCACGCGGCCGCCGCTATTGTGGGCGGCGAGAGCAATCGTCTGGATATCCATGTCGATCGGTTCTTCTTCCGGGCTGATATTCCCGCGCGTGTCGGCGTAAGTTCCGCGGATGATCGCCACATCCACCTTGAATGGCTTGTAGCGGAGAATTTCGCGGCCATCGATATTCATCAGCTCGACCACGTCTTCCCGGCTGCGCTCGTTACAGCGCCCGCCATCCTGACGGGGATCGACGAACGTTCCTAATCCGGAATGTGTGAACAAGCCTGGCCTTCCCGCGCCGATTTCACGCAATAGCTGCTGCACAACCCCGCCTGGAAAGCAGTATGCGTCTATCTTTTCTTCACGAATCAGCTGCTGAATCTTCGGCGACCAGGTGAAGTGTGCGGCGATCACTTTGCGCAACATGCCTTCATGCGCCAAGCGATTCGTTCCCAGCGCATCTCGATCGCCCAATCCAAGCGAGTGGACGAGCGTTAGCTCTTTCGGATGACCCGTCTCGAGGAAGCGTTGCTCCAACCCTGCCAGAATGGCCTCCGCCGAAACCATCCCGGCGCCGTTACCGCTGACGGCAACGGTGTCCCCATCGCGGACGAGATCGGCAGCGTCCCTGGCGCTCACAAATGCGGTCGCGTTCATGACGCATTCACCTGTTTCGAAACACCGGCTTGCGCTTTTCGCGAAAGGCCTGCACGCCTTCCTTACAGTCTTCAGTCGAAAGCGCCTGGGCAGCGGCACTGGCATCATGCTGCCGTAGGTCGGCGTGCATGGTGGCAAGAATGCCCTTTGTTAAAGCCATTGCGGCGGGTGCGTTTGAGCAGAGCCTTTCCAGCCACGCATCCAGTTGGCGATCTAAATCGGCCATGTCATCAGCCAATCCGGTAATTAAACCCCAGTTCATCGCAACTTCGGCCGTTATGGGCGAGCCCAGCAGCATCAGGTGGTGTGCGCGTGCGACGCCGATCAGCTCTGCCAGACGGTGAATCCCTGTCCATCCCGAAATGATGCCGAGCGTTACTTCAGGCGATCCAAACTTTGCGGCTTTCACCGCAACCCGAAGGTCGGCTGCCATCGCGAGTTCGAGTCCACCACCCAGCGCGTGACCGGAAATCGCAGCGATCACTGGCTGCGGCAGCGCGGCCAGCCGTTCCAATACACTGATGCCGTATAGAATCCAATCGCGACCCATCTCGTGAGGTGATAGCTCCCCCCACTCCTGGATGTCGCCGCCCGTGCAAAAGAATCGCCCCCGCGCGCGGATGGCAACAGCTCTGACGTCGCGGTCCGCTTCTATTTCGGCAACCATCGAGTTCAGCTGCCGAAGCATTTGCATCGTGAGCGCGTTTCCCTTGTCGGGACGATTCAGGACGATTTCAGCGCAGACGGTTCCAAACTGCTCTTTGCGCGCGAAGAGGATTTCAGGTTCCATGCGATGCGTGCCCGTGGGAAATGCCTATAGAATGCCATGAGATAGGCGGCCGTGTGGATAGACTTGTGAGTCACAAGAAAATAAGCCCCACGATCCGCCATGCAGTGTACGGAAAGGTCCTTTGTTTCGATCACTTCGCGTAAAAGGCGCCGTAACGTGTGTATCGCCTGTCGTTCTACTCGTGCGCATAATGGGTATCGCTGCGGCATGGTCTGAGAGAGCCATGTCCATGAAACGTGACAGGCGCAACGGAATCTCATAGTTTTGCTTCACTTCACAACGAAAGGGAGACAATGCATATCGGCCTCGTAGGTTTAGGGCGCATGGGCGCCAATATGGTGAGACGCTTGCAGAACGGCGGTCACAAGTGTACGATTTTCGATCTGAACGCGGACAATGTGAAGAAGCTCGCCGGAGAAGGCGCCGAGCCATCGACCTCGCTCGATGACCTGGTGAAAAAGCTGCCGAAACCGCGTGTGGTGTGGGTCATGGTACCTGCCGGTAAGCCCACCGAAAGCACTGTTCAGACCATCGCGAACGGCATGGAAGCCGGTGACACGATTATCGACGGCGGCAACAGCTTCTACAAGGACGACATTCGCCGCGCCTGTGAATTGAAAAAGCGTGGCATCCATTACGTGGATGCCGGAACGAGCGGCGGCGTTTGGGGCGTCAAGCGCGGCTACTGCCTGATGGTCGGCGCCGAAGAAGAAGCGTTCAAAATCATCGAGCCAATCATCAAGACTCTATCGCCGGGCGTCGGCAATATAGACCGCACGCCCGGTTTCGACAAAACGGGAAGCACCGCGGAACAGGGATACCTGCGGGTGGGCCCGCCGGGCTCCGGCCATTTCGTAAAGATGGTGCACAACGGGATCGAATACGGCGTCATGCAAGCCTATGCCGAAGGCTTCGACGTGATGGCAAACAAGAATTCGAAAGAGCTGCCGGAAAGCGAACAGTATGACCTCAATATCAGAGACATCGCCGAGCTCTGGCGTCGCGGAAGCGTGATCGGATCCTGGCTGCTGGATTTGACTGCCATGGCATTAGCAGAGAATCCGAGTCTCTCTGAGTTCACGGGACACGTGCAGGATTCAGGTGAAGGCCGGTGGACCATCAACGCCGCAATTGAAGAGGCTGTGTCGGTGGAAGTTTTGGCTTCCGCTCTGTTCACACGCTTCCGGTCGCGGAGAGAACATACGTTCGCGGAAAAAGTGCTGTCAGCGATGCGATCCAAGTTCGGCGGCCACGTGGAATTGCCAACCGGCGGTTGAGCTTTATTCCAATTCCGGGCCTGTCGGCGTAATCCGGACACGGAAGGTGTGCTCCGCGATGATACGTTTGCCGAGGAATGCGACTTCGACGAGCTCTCCCTGTTGCGTCGCTTCGCGTTGATACTGATCGAAGACAAAGTTCCCGAGCGAATAGAAGATCAAGCCATCTCGATAATGTTCCTCGGGCTGAACGACATGCGGGTGATGGCCGATAACCAGCGTTGCGCCTGCGTCAACTGCGGCGTGTGCGAAATCGATCTGCTTTTGGGACGGCCGTGGCATATATTCGATGCCGTTATGCATGGAAACGATGACGATGTCGGCCCTCTTTCGCAGCGAGGAAACGTCGTCGGCGACTACGGCGGGATCGGCGAGTGCAATGCGCCGATCGATATCGCGCCAGTTTCCGTTCTGCTGATCGTAGGTGTATCCGAGAAAGCCAAATCGAATGCCGTGGCGTTCGAGAATAACGCCCCCGTGAGTCGCCTGTTCCGACTCGCTGCTACCCACGGGAGTGATGCCATGCGAGCGCAGCCATGAAATGGTGTAATCGACTCCGTGTGAACCGCAATCCCGAGAGTGATTGTTGGCGGTAGAGGCGATAGCGATACCCGCTAACTGCAGGCCGGAGATCATCTCCGGTGCAGCGTGAAACACCAACCCGCCTTCGTGATACGGGCCCGTATCGGAGAACGGTGATTCGAGATTCACAAAGGCGATATCGGCGGCCGAAGTCAGTGGCGCGATCTTTCGAAACGGCAGCGCGGAATCGCACGCGGCCACGATAGCTTTGCGCACGCCACGTGACAACATCACGTCGCCTGCGAAAATCAGCCGGTTGTAACCCGAAGGTCCGGGTCTGGCCAGCGCCTTGCGGGGAATTTCGGGAGGCGCAACGGGTGGTGTTGAGCACCCTATACAGGCGAGGAAAGCGGCCGCAGCGGCGAGACTAAATTTTGGCGGCAGCAGCTTTGTCGAGGAACCAAACGGCACGGTTGGACCCACGCGTCCCGATCTGACAAGGAAACTGGAGCGGATCTTCCGGCCCTTTCAGCACGTTGTGCAAGGCGTCCGCTTTGTCGGAGCCTGATACCTGCAAAACAGTCTGCCCCGCCTGTTTGAGAACACCCGGGAGGAGTGTCACGCGATGGCTCTTGAATTTTTCCACCCAAACAGCCGCCGCGATTCCCGTTTCGTTTCGGATCAGCGGTTCACCCGGAAACAGGCTGGCCGTGTGGGCGTCGGGGCCCATGCCGCGATGCAAAAGATCGAAAACAGGCAGTTGATGATTGGCGAGACCGAAAAATGTGCGGATCGATTCGATGTAGAGGAGCGCGCCTTCGTCCGGTGTGACCTCGCCGTGAACCCGATGGATGTTGGTTTGAGGAATTTTCGCCGGAAGCAGCAGCGAGAGATTTGCCAGCTTATAGTTGCTCTCATCACTGTCCGGCGGAACGCACCGTTCATCGACCCAGAAAAAGTGCACTTCCGACCAGTCGAACGGGCGCGAGGCGAGGAGCGAGAACAGCAGTTTTGGGCTGTGGCCGCCAGAGATAGCAAAGCTTGCGCGGCCATTCGCTTTCACAGCCGCCGAGAGAGTTTCGATAGCGAAATCCGCGCACTGGTGGGCAACCGCGGTTGGGTCCTCCGCGATACGGATGTTATCCATGTTGGCTGACCAATTCCGTCGCACGATGGAGGGCTGAATCGAAGACCGGATCGAAGCCTAAAACCGAGAGCTCTTCATGCATCAGGTTATAAAGAGCCGGCTCGGAATAACTGTAGGCGCGCTTGCGCCCGTTCGTACTCCACAGCATCATGCATTCCGGTCCGGTGCGTTCGAAAGTAATCGTTTCTTCCGGCGAACGAAGAGTAATGCTGTGCAGCCCGGGGCCGAAGCCTCTCACCGCCTTGAAAGAGACCTTGCTGTTTGCAAAGGACGAGAGCCAGCCGGCAGCGTAGAATTCGCCAGGACCAGGCGTTTCGCCGGTGTGAGCAATTTCGAACTCGCGGAAATTGAAAAATTTATTGGTTCGCGCAGGATTATCGAAGATTTGGGCTATCGGCTGTCGCCACCTCGTGAGACGCGTCCAGGAGAGGTCGGCAACGATTCTTGCATTGCCTTGGAGACGCGAGATCGACTGGAACGCTTGGCTTGCTTCAATGTCTTTGGTATCGATTATGACCTTCGTCGAAAGGTCGAGAATGGCCTGCAGCCCGGCTTTCTCGTTTTCAGATGCCGCCGGGTTCAGCGCGGCTTTGTGACGGCACCAGAAAACGACAGGAAGGTCGGGCACTGTAAGTCCAATGAGTGTCGGCCCGACATTCGGCCAGCTATCCGGCCGCGCAGTGATTTCGATCTGTTCACAGCAGATCTGCTGGGCTTTGCCAAAGGGCTTCCAGCATTGCGCGAGCACGCGGGCTTCGAGAGGCTTCTCTGCTTCGGGAGAAACCATCAGCACAATGCCGCGGCTGGGGTGCTCGCGCATCAGATCGGAAATCGTCTGAGACTCGGAGAACCCTCCGCCGGATTCGTCCGCCGCGACGATCAGTGTCATCGCGCAGGCTCGCAGAACGGTGGGCTTCCCGAGCTGCTTTTCTTCCTGCCCGAGTGAAGTCCATAACTTTCCGAGGCCCTTGAGTATCTGCTCGGGTTGTGCGGGCGAGATGATGCTGGTGCTCATGGAATTCTCCAAACGTGTCCTTGACGCGCAAGCATCTCATCGGATGCTTTCGGGCCCCAGGATCCAGCCGGGTAGTTCGGAAAATCAAATTTCGTATTCGCCCAAAGGTCCAGAATGGGCTGAACGATCTGCCAACTGGCTTCAACCATGTCCTGCCGAGTATACAGTGTGGGATCGCCGGCCATGGCATCGAGCAGCAGCGTTTCATACGCCGTTGGCGATCGCTCACCGAAGCTCGAGCCGTAGTTGAAATCCATCGAGACGGGGCGGACACGCATCCCGCTGCCCGGGCTCTTCGAAAGGAAGCGCAACGAGATTCCTTCTTCCGGCTGGATGCGAAGGACCAGAAGGTTCGGGCGCGCTTCGCGCAATCCGGTTCTCGTTTCCTGGCTGAACAAGCCGAGCGGGGGACCCTTGAACTGAATGGCGATGTCCGTGACGCGTTTTGGCATGCGTTTGCCCGTTCGAACGTAAAAGGGAACACCGGCCCAGCGCCAGTTATCGACAAAGAACGTGACCGCGGCGTAGGTATCGGTCTGGGCGTTTTTGTCTACGCTCGGCTCCTCGCGGAACCCGGGTACATCCTGGCCGCCGATTTTACCGGGGCCGTACTGGCCGGACACCGCGTATTTAGGCACGTCCTCCGGCTTCATGATGCGAACCGAGCGCAGCAGTTTCGCGCGTTCATCGCGAACGTTATTGGCGTCGAAGACGGTCGGAGGTTCCATCGAAACGGTCGCCATCACCTGGCTGAGGTGATTCTGGATCATGTCGCGCAGCGCTCCGGCTTCCTGATAATAGGCGCCTCGTCCTTCGACACCTATCGATTCGGCGGCCGTGATCTGAAGGTAGTCGATGTAGCGCCGATTCCAGAGCGGTTCAAAGATGCCGTTACCGAACCGAAAGGCCAATATGTTCTGAACAGTCTCTTTACCGAGATAGTGATCGATCCGGTAAATGGCGGACTCGTCGAAAACCTTGTGGATCTCGTCGTTCAGTTTGCGGGCGCTGGTGAGATCGTGGCCGAAGGGCTTTTCGATGATGACGCGTCTCCAGCCACTGCCTTTCTGCAGATCGTGCTTGCCCAGTTCGAGAATGGCTTCGGCATAATAGCTAGGCTGAGTGGACAGGTAAAACAGAGCGTTACCCGCGGTTTCGTTCGTTTTCTCGACCTGGCCAAGCTTCCGTTTGATGTCCTCGTACGATTCAGGATTCGCTAAGTCACCGGGCACGTAAAACAGGCATTGGGCGAAAGACTGCCACACGTCTTCATCGAAGGGAGCGTCCTCGAGAAATTTCGAGACAGACTCCTTCATCCTGTCGCGGAAAACGTCGTCGGACATGGGCGTCCGCGAGCTTCCGATGACGGCGAAGCTTGAGGAGATGCGGCGCTCATAAAAAAGCCGGTAAAGAGAGGGCAGCAGCTTTCTTTTGGAAAGGTCGCCGCTGGCGCCGAAAATGACAATGGCACACGGCGGAACCCGACGGTCGAATCGCAGTGAATCCTGAAGAGGGTTCACATCCGGAAGGGGCTGGACGACGACGCTCATTTCTCTATTGATGATAAGGCCGAAAAGAAGCGTTGCGGAAATCGACTGAGAAACTTGAATTGTGATGGAAAATCGCAAGATCGTTGCGGCTGTAACAGATCTGATGTTCCGGGTAAGGATTTCAGATGCGGCCAAGCGGCTCGGAGTGCAGGTGACGTTTGTGGGAGATCAGGGCAGCGTCCTGCGCGAGGCAGCTAGCGGGCCCGACATGATTCTCTTTGATCTCGACTGCGAGGCGACGCGTCCTGTCCAGACGATTAGCGCGATCAAAAACGACCCGAGTACGAAAGGCGTGCTGACGGTGGGATTCGTCTCGCACGTGCATACGGAGAAGATCAAAGCTGCCCAGCAGGCCGGGTGTGACAAGGTGCTCGCCCGGTCGGCATTCGTGCAAAGGCTGGGCGAAACCTTGAGCGGCGAGTTCGAGGCCACGATCCCGAACACCTAGCCGGCTTTTTTGCCTCGAGCAGAGGCTCTTGCGGTCCTCTTTTTTGTAGCTGCCGCGTTACGAGTTTTGGCCGATTTCTTCTTCGTTCCGGGCGCGCCCAAGTGCTGCGCGGCGGACCGGCGGGTTCCCGGGTGTTCCGCTTCCCACTTATCGAGTTGCCGTCGTCGTTTAGCCCGGAATTTCTTTTCAGCAGGCGTCGTTTTCGATTCGGCCTTCGGGCTGCAACTGCCCTGGCTGTGCTCCGGCTTGCCTTTCACTGGCTCATAACCCGGCCAGCATCTAGTCTCTTTCTTCGCTGCCATTTCCCCTCCACACGCTAGACCGGACAGGCTGGCGCTCCATTTCAGGCCTTGACGGCGGCAGAGAAAGGTCACTTTATTGGTGCTGAATTGCGGGCGTCCGAGCTTTTCTAATTCCCAGGTAAACCGGAACGCCGACGAGCACGATGATCAATCCGGGCCAGGTGCTCGAAGCTCGGAATAGGAAAAGAGCGATGAGTATGGCAAAGGCACCGATGACGTAGAGCACGGGAACGACCGGATATCCAAGCGTGCGATAGAGCCGAACGGCATCGGGGCGCGTCCGGCGGAGTTTGATGACACCGGCGATAGTCAGGATGTAGAAGATCAGCGCTGCCGAGATGACGTAATCGAGCAGATTGCTGTATAGGTTGCCGTATTCATGGGTGGCAGGGTTGAACGTTCGCGGCAGAACCAGGGCGGCTGCCCAGATCCCCTGCACTGTCAGCGAATTCCCGGGCACGTGCGCGCGGTTCAACTTGGCTGCGCCTTTCAGGAACAGGCCGTCGTTTGCCATCGCATAATAGACGCGCGGTCCGGCGAGCACAAGGCTGTTGACGCAGCCGAACGTGGAAACCATGATTGCGAGCGC
>JAFAUR010000628.1 GCA_019243205.1 Acidobacteriaceae bacterium
CTCCACACCTTCTCTGGCATAGATCTCCGTTTGACGGTACAGTGGCTGGTGATCCGCGTATTTCGATACCAGGACATGGGCCAGCAGTCCGGGACCGGCGAGACCACGCGCAATCGGACGGCTCGGCGCTTCGGCCTGCACGATCACGTCGCACTTCGTACAACTCAGCTTGGGGCGCACATGCCGAATCACTTTGAAACGCGCCGGCACATATTCGAGCATCTCGGAAACGTCTTCACCGAGTTTGCGGAGCTCTCCGCCGCATCCCGGGCAGCTGTCCTGCTCAGGCTGGTGGGTCTCAGTTTGCCGTGGTAAGTGATCCGGCAAAGCCCGCCGCGCCGGTTTGTCCGTCACGCTCGCAAAAATCGCGGCTGCGGGGGGCGGCAGCGTACTGGTTGCTTGCTGTCTTTTCTTAGCCGCGCCCTCTTCCAGATCCTCGAGCTGCAACTGCAGTTGCTCAATCTGTCGTTCCAGCTTCTCCGATTTCCGGCCAAACTGCAGCCGTTGCAAACGCGCGATGAGTAATCGTAAACGCTCAATCTCTGCGGCATGCGAGGAAAGCTGTTCATGCTGCGAGATGATCAGCGCCTTCAATGCGGCTGCGTCCAATGTATCCAGATCAGGCAGCGGCACAGCGGGCATCTCTCAAACTATGCCATGCTTTTGTTATTTAGTCGAGACAGATAAAAACATTTTTGCTTATTTTTGTTCCATTCATTAAACAGCCATTTCTGGCTTCCAGGTGCGTGCTGGCCGTCGCCAGTCAATCCCTTCCAGTAACATCGATAACTGCGCCCGTGTAAGTGACACAGTCCCGCTCTCGGCTTGCGGCCAGACGAAGCGCCCTCGCTCTAAACGCTTCGCGAATAGGCATAGCCCGTCGCCATCCCACCACAGCAGCTTAACCAGATCCCCACGCCGACCGCGAAACACAAACACGTGTCCCGCAAAAGGGTCCTGCTCGAGTACCGTCTGCACGGCCGCGCTCAAACCGGTGAAACCCCGCCGCAGATCAGTCACCCCTGCTGCAATCCAGATCCGCGCGCCTGCCGGCGGAGATATCATCCCGCCAGGCACTCCAACACACGGCAGATTAGCGCGGCATCGATGCAGCCGTTCATTGTCACACGCACACCGCGCCCTTCCATAACCACGCTGCTCTCCGGTTTTGCTTCTGAGGTACCAGAATTGAGGCCTTCCGCCACTTGCACCGGAAGCAAAGCCGAACGCTTGACTTGTTGTATTCTCTGCCGGTGCTGTTTGCGCCAATCGTAGATCTGACTTGGGTTCACACCATATACACGCGCCACACTCTCGACCGTTGTGCCGGCTTTCAACGAAGCCTGCACAATCCTCTGCCGTTCCTCCGCCGACCACTTGCGGCGCTCCGTTTTCTTTGCTTCCGGCTTGCTGCCGTGCGCTGCTCCATCCATTCCCGAAGCATCGCCCAACACTCCGCTGCTTCGCTAGACGGTGCTCGCCGTACGCTTACACTGTAACTACCTTCATGAGCGGCGTATAGGAGTAAGTCCGTTTCCTCTCAGTACCGGAAGATGACAAACGATTCTCTTTACGAGCACTGACTGTTCCCGCAATCGAAGCCCGATTGCGCTTTGCCGCCATTCAGCCGGGTCCATTCGGCATATCAGAGGGAATGCCCAGAAACGATGAACCACGACGCTCACCACAGAATAATGTTACGCAATTTAAGTACTCTCGCCTCGTGCAATCACTTTGATCGAAATCGGGGCGGGGGTGCATCCATCTTCCGTGTGTCAAATAATTCACACCCGTTCGACCGCTAACACGCCAACAGAAGGAGAGAAGTAATGGCGACTGGGAAAACAATTTTAGTACTCGCAGCGATGTGCGTTGCTTCGCTGCTGATCGGACCAGCGTCCGGTCAGAATACGACGTCGCAACCGAATTCATCCTCAGACAATACGAAGGTGAACAAACGGGACCGGAGCGCGTCAGAACCGACCGCAGATCAGGCGAAAAACAACGCTTCGGATCGCGAGACTATGCGCAAAATCCGTCGCGCCGTTGTAAGCGACAAACAGCTCTCTACCTACGCTCACAATATTAAGATCATTTCGCAGGGCGGCAAGGTTACGCTCAAAGGCACTGTGCACACGGAGGAAGAGAAGAAAAGCATCGAAGCCAAAGCAGCGGAAGTCGCCGGGGCTGAGAACGTGACGGACGAGATTACGATCAAAGGCGATTCTAAGTAGTTAAGACATATAGGAGAGATTTAATGGCTGGCAAGAATACAGCAGTATTTGCACTTTTTTCGAATCAGTTACAAGCAGAACAGGCCGTAGATGCCTTGTTGCGTGCGGGTTATAGAAATGACGACATATCCGTGTTAGCGCCGGATCAGCAGACCAGTAAACAATTCGCAGCGGAGAAAAACACCAAGGCTCCCGAAGGCACAACAACCGGCGCAACAGCCGGCGGGGCACTCGGAGGAACTCTTGGACTTCTGGCCGGGATTGGCGCATTGGCTATTCCTGGGGTTGGACCATTCATCGCTGCTGGCCCAATCATGGGGGCACTAGCGGGACTAGGTGT
>JAFAUR010000649.1 GCA_019243205.1 Acidobacteriaceae bacterium
GGGAGCTGCATACGAGCGAGGAGCCCTGAGTATCCGAATGGGGCAACCCCTCCAGCATGATGGCTGGAGACCGTGCGCTGAACACATAGGCGTACGGGGGCAAGCGGGCGAACTGAAACATCTCAGTAGCTCGACGAGAAGAAATCAACCGAGATTCCCGTAGTAGTGGCGAGCGAACCGGGAGCAGCCCAAACCGTCGCGACGCGAGTTGTGGCGGGGTTGTAGGACCAACACGAGTGTGAGCGGTGGGGACTCGAAGCGCCTGGAACGGCGCAGCACAGCGGGTGAGACTCCCGTAGAGGTAGGCGACCGCGCACATGTTGGGATCCTGAGTACCACGAGGCACGTGAAACCTTGTGGGAAGCTGGGGAGACCACTCTCCAAGGCTAAAGACCTTCAGCGACCGATAGTGAACCAGTACCGTGAGGGAAAGGTGAAAAGCACCCCGTGAGGGGGATGAAACAGACCCTGAAACCACGTACTCACCAGCAGTCAGAGGTCACTCTCCCAGTGTGGGAGCAAGGACTGATGGCGTGCCTTTTGTAGAATGATCCGGCGAGTGCATCGTCGTCGCTCGGTTAACTCCCGTTAAAGGGAGGCAGCCACAGGGAAACCGAGTCTGAACGGGGCGCGTGTTCCTGCAAGGGGACAGGTGGCGATGATGCGACCCGAAACCACGTGAGCTATCCATGGCCAGAGTGAAGCGGATGTGACAGTCCGTCGAGGCTCGAACTCACCTGTGTTGCAAAACAGGGGGATGAGCTGTGGATAGGGGTGAAATGCCAATCGAACGTGGAGATAGCTGGTTCTCCCCGAAATGCATTGAGGTGCAGCCACGGGGTATTCCTGTTCTGGAGGTAGAGCGCTGTATGAGCTAGGGGCCAAGTGCTGGTTACCAACCTCACGCAAACTGCGAATGCCAGAACGAGCGACCCGTGAGTGAGACGGCGGGGGCTAAGCTTCGTCGTCGAAAGGGAAACAGCCCAGACCACCAGCTAAGGTCTCAAAAGGATGCTCAGTGTCAAAGGCGGTTCGTGTGCACAGACAGCCAGGAGGTTGGCTTAGAAGCAGCCATCCTTGAAAGAGTGCGTAATAGCTCACTGGTCGAGTGCACGGGCACCGACAACGTAGCGAGGCTTAAGCATCCCACCGACGCTGTGGATCACTTTCTCCCTCAAAGAGAGAGTGATGGTAGGGGAGCGTTGTGCCAGCCGAGAAGCCAGACCGCAAGGACTGGTGGAGCCAGCACAAGAGCGAATGCCGGAATGAGTAGCGTAATCGATGTGCGAACCATCGACACCGAAAGCCTGAGGGTTCCTGGGCAACGTCAGTCGTCCCAGGGTTAGTCGGGTCCTAAGCCGAGGACATTGCGTCGTAGGCGATGGCAAGCAGGTCGGAGAATCCTGCACCAGAGTGACGCGTTACGAGTGAAGCGGGGACGCGGTCGGGAAGGTGAACCCAGCGAATGGACAGGCTGGGTTGCCAGGCCGAAGTGCGTCGGGTGAGTAAGTCTGCCCGACACTGCATGACGGCTGGCACGAGTGGGAGCAATCCTACGGAAGTCACCGGCCCCCATGCCGCCCAGAAAAGCCGCTAGCCAGCGTCGGCTCTGCCCGTACCGCAAACCGACACCGGTAGGCAAGGAGAACACTCCTCAGGTGAACGAGACACCCTCTGTCAAGGAACTCGGCAAATTAACCCCGTACCTTTGGAAGAAGGGGTGCCCTAGTAGCTCTGCTCGTGTGATGCGAGTGCGGGTGAGGGGGCCGCAGGAAATGGGCTCAAGCGACTGTTTACCAAAAACACAGGTCTCTGCCAACGCGAAAGCGGACATATAGGGGCTGACTCCTGCCCAGTGCCGGAAGGTGAAACCAAGTGGTGCGCGTAGCCACGACGTGAAGCCCCGGTGAACGGCGGCCGTAACTATAACGGTCCTAAGGTAGCGAAATTCCTTGTCGGGTAAGTTCCGACCCGCACGAAGGGAGTAACGACTTGAGCACTGTCTCGACAGGGGGCTCGGCGAAATTGA
>JAFAUR010000700.1 GCA_019243205.1 Acidobacteriaceae bacterium
GCGAAGCGCAAGGTTTGACAATTTTGTCAGTGCCGATTGCGCCGAATTCGCGTGAATGGTGGTCATCGATCCGCTATTGCCCGTGTTGAGAGCATCGAGCAGGTCCATTGCCTCGGCACCGCGGATCTCGCCGATGATCAAGTGATCCGGCCGGGGACGCAGGGCAACTTTCACGAGATCACGAATTGTGACCTGCTTGCCGGCGTTGCGGCATTCAAAGCGCGTCACGTTTTCCGCCTGGATCTGCAACTCCGCACTTTCTTCGATCACGAGCACGCGATCGCGAGTCACGTCTAATTCGTTCAGAAGTGCGTTCTGCAGTGACGTTTTGCCGGATCCCGGCTGGCCACTGATCAGAATGTTAGCCCGCGCTTTAGATGCACGCCGGAGTAAGTCCGCTAACTCCGGACGAAGCGTTCCGAGCTGTACCAGGCAATCCAGCGAGAAGTGCTGGCGCTGAAATTTTCGAATTGTGACAGTCGGACCGCCTACGGAATAGGGAGAGATTGCCGCCGCGATGCGCGAACCGTCAGGCAGCCGGTTATCCAGGAACGGGTTCGATTCATCAAGCTCTTCACCACCCTGCCTCGCTATGCGTTGGAGGGCGAACATCAGTTTTTTTGAGTCGAGAATGTTCCGCGCCGCGTAGTGCATTTGACCGAAGCGGTCCACGTACACGGTGCCATTGCCGTTGATGCAGATGTCCTGAATAGCTTCATCCGCCAGGTAAGGCTCGAGCTCGGGAATAAAGGGCAGGATGAGATCGAACGCCTTCAGGGTCTGGTCAGAATCCGATTGCATGACCATAACTCACCTCCTGTGTGTGCTGGATAGGGATGTGCTCAGCTCGAACGCGCTCGGGTTGACGATATTGCGCAACTTGCTCCGGAGAGAGCGCCTGCGTCTTGCCATTCGTGCGCGATACAGCCGCGAGCAAGCGGTCTGTACTGTCCGTGTAAATGTGGGCATCGAAGCGAGCGCGACTCAATGCGACTTTCAGCGTCGTTTGATCAACACCGCTGCCGGTATCAATGTGGATCAGTGAGCGGTCGACTGTGGCGCCCTGCGCGGAATAACTCGTCATTGCATAGGCGTGGTCAATGTGCCGATAGTGCGAGACATTCCATTTCACGGTCCGCCCGGAACCTTCGAGCGTGGCTCTTACGTTTCCATGCCTATCAAGCTCTGTAATCGTGGCTAGGTCGCGTGTGCTGATGGAGTGGTCATCCCATTTCTGCAGAAACTGGATGCGATCGCCAACAGAGAAGCTCCGTCTGGCCGTCTCGTACACGGAGACGCCTTTGACCGTAGATGGATCGTAAGTCTGATATCTCTCGCCTTGACGGACGGTCAGTAAATTCCGTTCGGGATCAACCGCAATGACTTCGGCATACGACTTCGCCGCGATCCCTAATCGGTTGCTGCCCTTGCGATAGCGGATGGTATCGCCGGGTTGATAGGAAACTGCACGTTCACGATCTGCGCCGGTGACATCCTGGCGGGTCAGTAGAATGCCAAGTTCGCGGGATTCCCCTTTCAGGCGGTCCGCCTTTTGCAATTCCGCGCGCGAAGCTGCATTTAGATCCTGGCGCGTGAAGTTATCGTGAGACAGGAGCAGTGCGCTGTCCTGGCCGACGGCAAAATCGTGCGCCATCGCTTTTAGGCGCTCCTCGCGTTCCGGGATTTCGTGAATGCGGCCTTGCTGTTTCAGTAAGCGAAGGGCTTCCTCTATCCGCCCATCCGTCGCGGCTTCCACAGCCAGGCGGAGGCCCTCGTCTTTCTGTCGAAGGATCTTGCCGAGTCGCGCAACGCGCATACCCGCATCCTGCAGCTCAGCAAATATGCGGCCGGCTTCAACCGACTGATGCTGCCCGGTGTCCCCGATCAGAAGGGCGCGATCGCACGACTGCAAGCTGCGAAGGAATTCACGCATTTGCTTACTGGACGCGAGGCTGGATTCATCAAGCAGATACAGCGTGGGCCGATCAGACGATTGTGGCCGCGTCAGGTGCATTTGGAGAGTCTCGGAGTCGATGCCGGCCTGACGCAGGCCTTTCGTTGCCTGAGATGTCGGCCCGAGCCCGCGAACGCGGTAGCCGTGTTCTTCGGCGAGATCTCTGATGGACGCTAGCGGATAGCTTTTCCCTGTACCGGGCTTGCCCTGAATCCCGAACACCTGATCGTGCGACAACAATGCATCCCGAAGCACGCCGATTTGATCGACGTTCAATTCGGGATAGCGGCGTAAATGATGCTCCCGAATCGGCGCGGTTACTTCCGGTTGGTTTTGAGCGGCTAACACTCGCTCGATCACCTCGCGCTCGATGGTGAGCATTTCCGGAGTTGTGAATCGGTGAAGCGGCGCATTCGGCCGCACATGGTCCACAGCGATCAGTTCGCCGCGTTGCTGCCGAGCCTTTATCTCGGCCTCGACATGATCGACGTTCGTAGTGAGGTTGTGATCCAGAGCGAGTTCGACCACCTTCCAGTGCTCAAAAACTGCCTCGCGCTCGGATAGGCTGGCGATCGCATGCGAGACGGCCCCTCGGTCTTGCGCTGGATCTCGTGCTCAGAGAACGTACGTTCTTGCTGCAGTGCAGCTTGCTGAATAATCCGGTCCGGTTCGTTGCCAAAACGCTCCGCATTGGCGCGCCACGCCGCGTGCTGGTGCTCTGGCGGGAGCTGCGCTTTCTCGTCGCGAATTTCATGCGCTATCTGTTGCCGGATTTCGCGGTCCGCCCTGCGGCCGTTTTCTCTTTCCCACTTGTCGACTGCTTCCTGAATCTGCCGGGATCGCGGGCTTTCGGCCTCAAGGTATTCCTTCGAGTATCCTTTGATCTCAACTGAATGGTTCTTGCCGCGCTCCACCTCGAACCCGCGGGACAGCAGATAATGGCCCATTTCGGAGTGATAGACAGCCCGCATTCCTTTCTGAATGCGAAAGAGCTCCGCGGTCTGTAGCGATCTCCACTTACCCGCTGAGTCCTGCGTCAGATTTACTAGGACGTTGTGACCATGGAGCTGCGGCGCTGAGTATCCATCTACCGGCCTGGCCGTTGTATGTTCAAACGAAATCCAGACAGCCTTGGCGGTCGTCTCCGCCGCCGTCCTGGCGCCTGTGCGCGCCTGGATGAACTGAGTGCCCCACTCGATTGCCTTCCGTTCGGCACGAAGGTGAGCCTGGCGAAGCTGTTCATCGCCGCCGACCAGAGCAGTCACGCTGACACTCTTTGACGCATTGATGGTGACGTCCCAGCCGGCACGATGCCCCAGTTCCCTGCCGTCACGCGTCTTCACAGTGTCTTTGTGCCGGATGAGCTGCTCACCAGTAATCGGGTGCTGGCCCTTCATGAGGCGTTCAAACTGCTTGGGCGTGATTTCAGTTGAGAGGCCGAGCGCTTCGGCGAGTGGACCGCGAGCGTGGCCGGTAAGCGTCTGGCCCTGACTGAGGTAATTGTTTGAAGCGACCGAGTACTCCTGCTGATAGTAAGTATTGGCTTTGCCGGTCGTCAGCGGCTTCGATATATCTATCATTCGAAGGAGAGCTCCGTTTGAGTTGCAGACTGAGGGGGAACGATAGCAGGTT
>JAFAUR010000726.1 GCA_019243205.1 Acidobacteriaceae bacterium
ATCGTGATCGCCGGGGTGGCCAAATCTGACGCCCGGAATCAGTAAAGCGCTCGCGGCGACTGCGATGCGCATCAAGTGTAAGCGTTGATCATGTCTCTATGCTCTTTTCCGTGCAGAATTTGTCTGCAACGGAGGATCGTAGGAAATCGAACACCTCGAAGTCCTGAACTTGGCCTGAAAAACTCTGAAATCAAAACCTTGAGGTCCTGAGCGCAGCCTGAAAAACACCTGAATATCGCCGTTTCAGTCGTCGGCCGATGGCGAATCCGATTAGACCGATTGCGGCCAGCGCCACCGAACCTGGCTCTGGAGTAACAGTGGCTGCACCTTGAATGACGCCGGCAGCCGAGTCAAACATGCCCACGACGTTAGTGCTTCCGTTCGCCAGATCAAGGGCGAAGATTTGGTTGGTTAAGTCGTCGAATGCGTAATCGGTACCGTTCACGTCTACGACAGCTCCAATGCCAAGAGCGGTGGGGCCAATCACGACCGCAATCCCGGTCGTCGGGTCGATCTGGTATAGGTGCGGAGTCACCACTACGCTCTTAACCGTGGAAGAAGTTGGGTCGAACACCAAGGCATCGTACGTCGCATACAGCTTTCCGCCCGACTGCCAGACCGCTTCGTCCCCGAAGTTCAGCGTTCCATCTGCGTTCTGAGAACCCAAGACGAACGGACTGGCGGGAATGCCCGAATTTCGCGCAAGCAGGGTTGCGGCACCACTCGATGTGTTGACGACAAAAATGCTGTTCGCAAAATCGGTTGCATAGATTTTTCCGTCAAAGCTGCCAAAAGAAAACGCAGACGTCGGACCGCAGGAAGGGCTGGGCGTGACGCAGGGCCCCAAGCCCGTTGCGCCAATCTGTGTTGAAACGCCTGTCGCCGGGTTAATCGAAACTAAATTGCCGGCATAGGTTAGCGAAAGGAGTGATCCATTTGGTCCCGAAGCCAAGCCGAAATAGCCATCCGGCTCGACCGGACCGATTTGCTGGTAGGCTCCCGTCTTCAGATCGATCGTGCCGAATTGGCCGTTGCCTGTAAGTCCGGCGCTCACCACGTACCCGAGTGGATCTGCGGCTAGAGAGGTTCGGAATAGAAAAACGGCGAGCGAGGCGATTAGCAGTGATTTCGTCGTCAGCATTTGAAGGTCATCCTTCGATCTCGATTTCTTGCCTCGACAATACAGCGGCGCCGGCCTGAAAGCCATGATTTCGGGCTAGGAATTCACATGGTCAGCCAAGCTGCTGAAAAGGCTCGCCATCCTGGCGCGTCTGAACAGCCTGCCAGCACAGATCCGTAGTAGACTGTGGTTCATTCTCGTGGCGGCGCGCTCCGACCCATATCTAAGGCTGGCATTCGGACCCTTTGAATTGGATCCTTCCAAGGGCGAATTGCGCAAACGAGGTGTGCGCGTGCGACTTGCCGGCCAGCCGTTTGAAATTCTGCTTTACCTCCTGAACCACCATTCAGGCGAATTAGTAACTCGCGAGCAATTGCGCGAACACCTCTGGAAGGATGGAACATTCGTCGATTTTGAGGGCGGCCTGAATGCGGCTATAGCCAAGCTGCGCCGGGCGCTCGGCGATTCCGCCGAAAATCCACGATATATCGAAACAGTGCCGGGCCAGGGATATCGGTTTGTCGGCACTCTTCGGAAGACGGCAGCTTCCCCCACCTCTAAACATGCCGACCCGCCAGCCAACCTCGTCGTATTGGCGACCGCGCCAGCGGCGCAGCAGCGCCCGGCAGAGGCTCCGTCACGAACTAGATACTGGGGAGTCGGGATACCTGTTTGTCTCGCTGCGCTTGCAATCGTGATCAGTGCGTTCCTTTACTCCTACGTCCGTCCCCCGCCCGCTTTGGCCGGAAAACGCGACCTCGTGCTCGCCGCTTTTGTGAACAGGACAGGAGAGCCCGTCTTCGATGAGACGTTGCGTCAGGGCCTGGCCGTACAGCTCCAGCAATCGCCATTCCTGAACGTCATCTCCGAGGAACGCATCCAGCATACGCTCGTGTTGATGGGCCAGCCCACCGGTGCGCGGTTAACATCAGAGCTTGCCCGTGAAGTTTGCGTGCGAACCGCAAGCGCGGCGTTCCTCGAAGGTTCCATTGCGCCGCTCGGGAATCAATATGTTTTGGGGCTGACGGCAAAGAGCTGCTCTGGAGACATCCTCGAGGAGGAGCAGATCCAGGCCGCAAAAAAGGAAGAAGTGCTGAGTGCCGTCACCCGGATCGCCCGGAAATTCAGAGCCCGCGCCGGCGAGTCACTTGCCACAATCCGTCAATATGACACGCCCCTTGCAGAAGCTACCACTCCGTCCCTCGAAGCCCTGCAGGCGTATAGCGCTGCTTGGAACGCAGCTTTCACGACAGGATTCACAGCCGCTGTGCCCCTGCTACAGCGTGCGATTGGCCTGGATCCCCAATTTGCCACAGCCCACGCCTTCCTGGGACGCATTTACGCCGATACTGGGGAATCTGTTCTCTCGTTAGAGAGTACGAAACGAGCGTACGCATTACGAGATCGCGCGAGTGACCCCGAGAGGTTTTTCATCACGTTCTCCTATTACCGGCAGGTAACCGGGGATCTCGCGAAGGCACAACAGACGCTCGAATTGTGGGCGCAAACGTATCCGCGCGACTATGCTCCACACTCGTTATTGTCGGGCTCCACAACTTTAAGCACTGCCCAATTCAAAAGGACTATTGACGAAGCCGAAAAAGCAATCGCGCTGAATCCGGACGCCACTCCCGCTTATCTCAATCTCGCCGATGGGTGTCTTGCTCTTGGGCGCGTAGCCGAGGCCGAGAAAGCTCTTCGAGCAGCCGCTGAGCGCAAACTCGAAATCGCCGACACCTTGGAGACGCGATACTGCATTGCCTTCTTGAGAAATGACAGATTAGGAATGAATCGGGAACTGGCGCGAGCAAAAGACGAGCCTGGGGCTGAAGATTGGATGTTGCATTGGAGGGCTCTCGTGTCCGCGTACTCGGGTCACCTGCAGCAGTCAAGAGAACTGTCCGAGCGCGCCGTAGATTTGGCCCTCCGCCAGGGGCAACACGAAAGGGCGGCCATGTACGTGGCCGGGATGGCCGTGTGGGAGGGCCTGTTTGGGAACGCATCTGCTGCTAGGCGCAGGGCGTCGGCTGCACTCGAGCTTTCTAGGGCCCGGGATGTGGAGTATGGGGCAGGTATCGCACTCGCCCTCGCAGGAGATTCTTCCCGCTCGCAAGTGCTAGCTGGAGACCTCGAGAATCGCTTCCCTGAAGATACCTACGTCAGGTTTACTTACGGACCCACGCTCCGCAGCCTGTGTGCACTAAACCGCAGCGAAACGATAAAGGCCTTTGATAGGTTACAACCCACCCTTCCCTATGAGCTTGCGTTGCCGTGGACTCGCCTGTTCGGCGGGTTCGGAAGCCTCTATCCGGTGTACGTGCGCGGCAATGCCTATCTCGGCTCACACCGGGGCGCTGAAGCCGCGATCGAATTTCAGAAGATCCTCGATCATCGCGGGATCGTCCTCGCCGATCCGGTCGGGGCGCTGGCGCGCTTGCAACTCGGCAGGGCGCTCGCACTCTCGGGAGATTTGGTCAACGCAAAAGCTGCTTATCACGATTTTCTCACTCTCTGGCAGGATGCCGATCCGGGCATGCCGATTCTCAAGCAAGCGAGGGTGGAATACGCGAAGCTCGAGTAAGCCACAGCGGTGGAACGGCTCGGCCGTATCGAGTTCACGTGTCGCGGACGCTAATTCAATCTGCGATTGCCGCCCAGCTAGGGTGCGAACCAACGCAGAACAATTAAATTCGCCTCTCCGGTCTTTGCAACAGGGTTTTCGCAAACTATTCCATTCCAGACGCGCGGCGCTGTGATTTCCGAGTAGTGATCGAGCAGGAGAGCAGGAGGGTGAACGGTTAAGACGCGATCCCAAGCTTCGATTACGCATGCGTAACGGCCCAGTGGCGATCTGAGAAGCAATCGAGCCTCGGCGCAGAGGCGCTCAAAATGTGTGTTTATCCATCCAAACATCCCAGGTGATTCGACCGATTACCTCGTCGTCGAAAGCTGGGCCCCCAGCTTTGAGGGCGAGCTTGATTTGGCCGTGGTGGTAGCCCTCGTGCCAGATTATGTGCTGCAGGAATAGGAGCGGATGGTCATAGTGCATCTTTGTCTGACTGCCAGAGGCGATCAGAGTGCGCACAGCTTTGCGAACTGCGGCTGCACTGCGATCGAGCTCTTCGGCGAGGCGGTTGACATCGAGTTCTTTGACCCAC
>JAFAUR010000184.1 GCA_019243205.1 Acidobacteriaceae bacterium
TCCGCGGCACGATTTGTGACCCCATTCCTAACTAAGCGCCTCATGCGGGCGAGAGCTTCGTATATGGCGATCTTTGTCAGCCAAGTAGAAAACTTGTTCTGCCAGGCGAATTCACGCAGATGCTGATACGCACGGACGTAGGTCTCCTGCATCACATCTTCCGCTTCGGCATCTGTCCGCAAAATGGTTCTTACAACGCAATAGATCCGTTGATTGTACTGGCGGATGAGGATCTCGTAGAGAGCGGTATCCCCGCTGCGAACAAGGGCGACGATCTCCTCATCAGTGAACCGGCCCCAGGCCGCGAGATGGAAAGGAATAAGACGCGGTTGTCAAGCTCTACCTTCCTGCTTGTAGAGAGTCAGCAGACGGACAGGCGTTGCACAGTATTTTTGATCTTTTCTGCAACAGAACGAGGGTGGACCGCTCTGTACCTGTGCAAAGCGAGTCAGAGCGGAGGATGAACACATATGGTTTTTGACGGCCGGCTGAACTCTTGTTGGTGGACCCTCAAAATCGGGATCGGGCTGGCGGATGCACATACACGGAATTGTGCGCGCCAATGCTCGAAGGCGGGGTACGGCATTCTCGCGAGTGATGGCAGATTTCTGCGATTTGATTCTGCCGGAAACGATGCAGGTCCTTACGGCTCTGAAGACTTCACAGACGAACGATCATCTGCGCGTGACCGTTACGGGAGATCCGGAGGGCGAGACGATCCAGGTGAAGAGGCTGACAATGCAGAACTGAGGACGTCGATCAAGTAGTCAAGCATGTAAACGGTGCGGCGGTAATCGGGGGTCTAGTGGACCGTCGCACTGGTCACGAAGGCAAGCTCAGTTACTCTGAGTCGGGCAAGGGAGCTGAATGTCGAATCTGCTGGCCGTGCCCGGACTGTTGACTGCAGCCTGTAAAAGGGCGAGTTCAGAGCGGATCTAGGCTATTTGACTGCGCAGCATCTTTCCCATGGAAGCAGGTTCGCAAATCGCACACCGGCCAGGAGACCTATTTATAGGTGATCCACACCGGCGAACTCCAGGCCAGGTTCTTGTCAATCTGAGTGACTCGCACGTAATACCAGTTCGTGCCCTGAACCGGAGACTCGTCCACGTAATCGAGATCGACATCTTTCTTGTCTGGAGTGGGCGCCGTGTAAATAATCGCGTTGTTGCGGATCAGCTCCAAGCGGATGACGCGGTCGGTTCCGCGCACCTTAATCCGCAATTTCTCGCCTCTGGACGCGTTGAAGATGTCGCCCATGAGATGAGTGCTACCGTCCGCGCCCTGGGTCTCGAAATCGACAATGATGTTGTCAGTTGCGCCGTAGGCGTGCCGCCGACGCATGTTCTGCACAACATCGGTGCGGTTCGTCGTCGGCGTGTAGATCATCGAGTAGCTGCAGTGCGTCGAGATGTGATCGGAGCTGGCCTCGACGCCCAGTTTGTAGCCCTTGGCGAGAGCATTCCAGAAGAAACCCGCCGGTTCGTAAGCTCCGTGGACCAATAAATGGTTCGAAGCGGTCTCCGCGCGCGGTCCGCCCTCGTATTCATAGGCGGCGTGATAGCCCTGATAGATCTCGACGAGCGGTTCGAGGTCCGGATCATTGTCGCGCCAGTCAGTCCCTTGGCCTGTGGCAAGGGAATGCTCCATGCAGATGCCGCGATTCTGCCGCAGATAGGGATAAACAAGTGTTCCGCTGTTTACCTTGCCCTGATTTTCGGCCGCTCCGACCGGCAGCGTGCGTACACCTCGGTGATCGAATACAACGTTCCGATGGCCGTTGGGATAGTTGACGCTGCGCTCGTATCCGAACAGAGGCGTGTAGCCGTTCGGAATATGAAACAGGTCGTATGATTTCTCAGTGCGCCACCAGTTGTATTCAACATCGCCGCCCATATTGTGATCCGTGATGATACCGGTGTCCATGGCCGCAGCATCCATCATGTAGCGATAGAAATCCTCGAGCGAGCCGTCGCCCGCGCCATCGTTCGAAATGTCCGAGTGGCGATGAAAGTCGCCTCGCAGTATGCGGTACTTAGTTCCGTTCACAGTTGTTCGATAACTGCGGATGCGCTGCACATCATCGCGTTCGTTCGGATTGACAACTTGTGGATGTTCGGGCCTCTCGGTGAAGGCCGTAAGCTGCGGAGATCCGGAAGGCGCGGGCGCGGAGACAGGCGCCGCGAACACATCGTAGTGAACCATCGTAGGCGCTTGATAGTTTCCGGTTGCGCCATGCAGTACGCGGCCATCACTTGCCCACGTCATCCATGTACTGTTGGTACCAGCGACGATCTGAAACGGCGCCTCATTCCGGCTTGTCGAGTGTGGTACGAATGTCGCGGGCTGCCAAACGCCTTTATCTAATGTCGTGAGATACAGGTCCCATAGCCCGCCGGCAGCCCAATAGTCGTCTCGATTGATCGCCACACTTGTCCGCATCTGAAACAGCAGCCATGTCCGCCCAGCAGTGTCGAATGCAAGATGCGGCAACTGCCAGTAGCGCTTCAAGCGATCGGGCACCGCAGGCGCAACATCCGGGGCGTCGTTCCACATGCCGCTGTCTTTGACTGCTACGCGAATCGAGCGATCCTTATACAGGACGGTGGACCGGTTCTCGTCCTCATGGTTCCAATCCTTGCCCCAGTTCGCGCCCGATTGATCCCAGGCGAGCCAAGGCCGGCCGAGTTGATCGATTGCAAGGGACGGGTGCGCTTCGAACCGTGGTGATTTCGTAATCTGTTCGACTGGATCGGCGGCACCGTTCGCAGCAACTCGGCGGTAGAAGATATCGTAGTTGCCGTTTTGATAACTGTCCCAGGCAAGATGCAGGTTGCCGTCCCGATCCGCGGCCCCGTCCGGATTCCAGACATTGGCGCCGCCAATGCGCTGAGGCTGCGACCAGCCGGAGCTACCATTTGACGTGGCCAGATACAGATAGGACGCACCCTGTTCGTGTCCGATCCAGATCAGGTACAATCCGCGCGTGGACGACACAAGCTTGTGAAAGACATTTGGGCTGTTTGCGTTGGTAATGCGTGACTGCTGACTCCAGTCTGTTCCGTTGGACACACGCTCGAAGAGATCCCAGGCCTCCCCGTGGCGCTCGGACCAAACGACATGCACCCGCCCTTCGGAGTCCTCTGCTATCGACGTGCGATACACGTCGCCCTTTTCGGTTGTGAGCCGCACGGGCCGGCTGCCCTGGCGACGCGCATAAACGTGATCGCCTCGATCCTGATATGCCTGCCATGCCGTCCAGACTTCGCCGTTGCGAAGGACCGCGATAGACGGATAGTCGTGCTCTTCCGGATTCTGTGGTGAGAGGCGTTCCGGGGTGGGTACCCGCTCGACTTCAACGTCGCGATCGAGATACCAAAGCTGACGCCCCAACACGAGGTC
>JAFAUR010000199.1 GCA_019243205.1 Acidobacteriaceae bacterium
GGTCAAGTCTTAGGCGCGCACATGCTGGAAGTTTGTCCTTCGATCACGCAGGAGCGTCCCAGTTGCGAGATTCATCCGCTTTCTATCGGCGGCAAGGCAGATCCGGTCCGGCTCGTCTTCACCGCCTTACCCGGTCCTGCTCTGAATGCCTCGGTTGTTGATGTTGGAGAACGCTTTCGCTTGGTACTGAATGAAGTGGATGTCATTGCGCCTGAGCAGCCTCTTCCTCGATTGCCCGTCGCCCGCGCGCTTTGGAAACCTCAACCGAATTTAAAGATTGCGGCAACCGCCTGGATTCTCGCCGGCGGAGCGCATCACACTGGATTCAGCCAGGCTTTGAGACCTGAACACCTGGAAAATTTCGCAGAAATTGCCGGCCTCGAGTATCTGTTGATCAATCGGGAGACAAGCCTCGCCCAGTTCCGGAAGGAACTCAAATGGAATGATGTCTACTATCGCGTAAGCGGAATGCGCAACTAACCAATTCTGCTTACAGTAGTTCACCGAGGAAACGCGCCCAAAGAGCTGTGATCTAAACCTGCAGCCATGCAGAATAGCTTCAGGTCTCGTCTGCTCGTTTTGCTGTTCCTCTCTGGTCTTGCGACTTATGGGCAGACAAATCGCGGATCCATCTCAGGCACGGTCACGGATCCAAGCGGCGCGGCCGTGTCAGGCGCCACGATCACAGCCCGCGAAACAGAAACAGGCACCACCTACACCAGCACGTCTTCTCAATCCGGCGATTATAGCTTCCCCCAGGTGCTGGTCGGAACGTATGACCTTACGGTAGCGGCGCCGAACTTCAAAACGAACCGGCAAACAGGGATCGTGGTGCAGATCAACACGCAAGCCGTGGCAAACGTCCAGCTGTCGCTCGGGCAACAGGCGGAAACCATTGAAGTAGTCGCAAACGCCCCAACTGTGGAATCAACCACTTCCGATATCGGAGCGGTGGTCAGTTCGCGTCAGGTACAGCAGTTGCCGTTGTCGCTTGGTGGCGTAGGCGCGTTTCGCTCTCCCGAAGCATTCACATTCCTGCTTCCCGGTGTCGTAGGGCCAGGCACGGCGAATAGTTCGAACGGAATCTATATCCAGAAAACCAGCGGTGGCCAAAACTTCGGTGACGACGTGTTACTCGACGGATCGACAGCCGCGCGTCCCGATAATAACTCGACTTTCGATGAGACGGCTCCGTCTGTCGAAGCTTTGCAGGAGTTCAGGGTTGAGACCGCCACTCCGCCTGCCCAGTTCGGCAGGACCACGGGCGGCATCCGCAGCTTCACGACTCGATCCGGCGCAAACGCTTTTCACGGCTCGGCGTACGACATCCTTCGGAACACGGATCTCGACGCGAACACGTACTTCAACGGGCTCGGGCTCGGGCTTTGTAAGACGCCGACCTGCGCGTCGACCTATTCGACGCCGAAGGACATCAAGAACGATTACGGGCTTTCGTTCGCAGGTCCCGTTATCATTCCGCACGTGTACAACGGGAAAGACAAAACCTTCTTCTTTTTCACCTGGGAGCAACTGCGCTGGCCTCGATCAGCAGTCGCCACCAGCACTGTTCCAACCATGGCAGAACGCGGCGGCGATTTTTCAGCCATTCTGACGGGCACCCAGATCGGCACGAACCCTTGTACCGGCGCCCCTGTTTATGCGGGGCAGATCTACGATCCGCGTTCAACGGGCACAACCGCCGGAGGTTCGCCTTGCAGGACAGCTCCGTTTGCAGGCAACGTGATTCCGGCGAGCTTACTTAGCCCGATCGCCGGGAAAGTACTGTCGTATTTGCCGGCGCCGAACCTTTCGGGATTACAGAACAACTTCAGCTTCCGCAGTAGCTTCCCAACGACGAATACAACCTACACCATCCGCGTCGACCAGAACGTAGGCACGTATGACAAGATCTTCGCATCGTACAGTTCGCGTGAAAACACTCTGTTGACGGGCGGGACGCCGGTCTACCCTGCCCCGATCGATCCGAATACATGGGACCAGGATTTCATCACGCACTATGGGGGCTTCGGTTGGGACCATACGTTTGGTCCGACGCTTCTGAACCACATCAATCTAGGTTTCGACCGGTGGAACAGCATCAATAACACTCCGGCCGCAAATGCAGGCGTCAACTGGCCTGCGCAGTTGGGAATCGCCAATGTCAATGGCCCGGCATTTCCGCAGTTCAACGTTGGCAGCGGCTTTCCGGCGTTTGGTCAGGCTCGGGCAGACGATACCATCAGCAACCTCGCCGATGTCTCAGACACCCTGACATGGAGCAAGGGCCGCCACACGGTCAGCATCGGAGGTAACTACCGTTGGATTCAGTTGAACAACTTAACGCAAGACAACGCAAGCGGTACCTTCAACTTCTCCAACGCGGAGACAGCGGCCGGCTCCGGCGTTCTGGCCAGTCAAGGCGGCTTCAGTTTTGCAAGCTTTCTCCTGGGCCAGGTCAACAGCGCCAGTCTGACCACGTTTGCCCATTATCCCCGCTTCACGCAAAACTACTATGCCTTATTCGTGCAGGACGATTTCAAAGTATCGCCACACCTCACGCTTAACCTCGGCCTGCGCTGGAGTGTCGATCAGCCGAGAGCAGAGGCACTCAACTACACCTCGAACTTCAGCCCGACAACACCGAATCCGGCTGCGGGCGGGATACTTGGAGCGCTCGTCTTCGCGTCTGCATGCAACGGATGCAATGTCCGATGGGCAAAGACGTTCTACGATGACTTCGGCCCGCGCGTGGGATTCGCGTGGTCTCCCGGGAACCGCGGAACAACTGCCGTTCGCGGCTCGTACGCGATTGTCTACGGCCCGCTTTTCTATGCCGATTTCGGCAACAGCACGAATGCGGGTTATACAGCCTCTCCCAATCCGACGTCACTTGACGGCTTCAATCCCGCATTCAATCTGGCCGGAGGCTTTCCAGCTTACCCGGGTGCACCCACTCTGAACCCCTCGATACGAAACGGCCAGAGCGTCGATTACATCACGCCGGGTTTCGGCAAGCCGCCAATGGTTCAAAGCTGGAGTTTTCAGATACAGCAGCAACTCGCAAAGGATCTGATATTAAGCGTCGGGTACGTCGGCAACAAAAGCCAGAATCTACGATCAGCAGCCGCCTTCGGGTCATACAACAACTTTCCCCAATCCGATCTCGCCTTAGGCCAGAACCTGTTGAACTCAACCGTTGGTTCGGCCGCGGCGACTGCAGCCGGCATCACAGCGCCTTTTCCCGGATATACCGGAAGCGTTGGCAACGCCCTGCGCCATTATCCGCAATATCAGCGCTTCAATACAGACTGCTGTTTGGAAAACGACGGCATGTCGACCTTCAATGCTCTCGAAGTCATGTTGCAGAGACGTTTCCGTTCCGGTTTCAACCTGCAGCTCTCGTATACCTGGTCGAAAACGATCACTGACGCGGACAGCCTTCTACCCGGGCAGAACGGCGGGGGCGGTGTTTACCAGGATCCGTACAATCTGCATCTCGAAAAATCAATCAGCAGTCAGGACATCCCGCAGAATTTCGTCCTGAGCTACATGTATGAGTTGCCCTTCGGAAAGGGCAAGCCGTTTCTCAATCGGGACGGATTTCTGAACGCGATCTTCGGTGGATGGCAGATCGGAGCGATTCAGCGGTATATGAGCGGTCAACCGCTGCCGTTTTACTGTGCCTCGGGCGTGAGCGGCTGGGACAATTGTTTCCGCTTCAGCCCGGTGCCCGGCCAATCCGTGTATGGGAGTGCGATTAACCAGACCGGGTACAATCCTCTGACCAGTCCCTACCTCAACAACAACTACTTCGCGGATCCCAACCCGAACCCGAACGCACCGATTGCTTTCGGGCAGCTATCGCGCGTGACGGGTTTCCGCATGCCCGCCTTTTACAACGAGGACGTCAATCTGGCAAAGCGGTTCAGCCTGACCGAGCGGGTTTCACTCGAAGTGCGAGCGGACGCGTTCAACATCGCGAACCGGCACATCTTCGCGCAGCCGGCTAATCTGAATCCCAGCCCCGGAAATACAGCCACCACGAATTTTGGATTCGTCAATGCAACGGTAGATGCGCCGCGGTCGGTTCAACTGGAGATGCGTCTGAGCTTCTGAACCGCCCCGGCACTGGGCCTGGGAACTTAATACCTGCTTTGGGGAGTTTCTTCTCACCGCCCACCACGGGGTAGTGCCTAGGAAATTCCCTGAACTTCTAATTGAAATCAACGGCTTACGAGCCTAGCCCCGGCATTCAGAGATGGCGCTTCAATTGCACCACCGTTAGCACGTATCCTTATGTTCGTCGAATTGTTGTCGAGGACTGAGAACCCCAAACTGGGCCTGACGGTTAAGATCGAAGTCGCGGACCTGGATTTCCCGAAGTCCTCGGAGCAGATGAGCAACGTGCTCACTAAACATGTGCTCGAGTGCCGTCATTGCCTCGCCGCCGTACTCTTTTGTGAAGAGACGCTGGCCGAAGCCGGCTGTGACAGCTACAAGCGGCTCTTGAGCAAGATGCGTTCGGCCTTGCAGCTTCGCGCGTCGCTCAATGAAGAATGTCATGTGCATGAGGAAATCCTGGAAGAATATTGCTTCAACCGGCTCTCCCCTGCTGAAGCGGAGCGGCTCGAGCGACACTTTCATTCCTGCGCGGAATGCGACGCCAAGCTGCAAGGGCGTCGGGGTTTCATCCGTTACATGAAGGCAGCGTTGGAACTGCAGCGGTGCGAAGAGCTGGATGAAGAGATCGGGGGAGTTATGGGTATTCACTGTCCCGATCTGGAATTAAGCGTTTGCGTTCCCATCCCGGTCTGACCTTCTCCAGCTCCGATCTCGGGTTTGCTGCCCGTATTGAGGCAGCTGAAGCAGCGAACGGCATTGCCATGGCAGAATCGGTTCGGGACCTTATTCCCGAATCTGCTTGCCGGGCCTTTGCCGGAGGGGTGGCGATATTCGCCGGTCCAAACTCGCCGATGACCCACGCGCTGGGAATCGGAATGCTCCGGGCTGTACCAAATGAAGAACTGGTTGCTATGGAACAGTTCTTCTTCGATCGGTCCTGCGACTGTTCGGTTGACTTGTGCCCTTTAGCGGACCCGTCCGTGCTCGCTTTCTTTCAAAACCGGCCGTATAGAGTTAGCGAATTCAATAACGTTCTTGTGCGGCAAATCACTCCGGAAGACGACTTCTCGCCTAATCGGCGGGCGCGACTTGCGCACATCGAGGAAATGCAGGAGTGGGGCAGGCTAGTCAACCGCGGGTTTGCGGAGATTATGCCCCCTACGGACGCAACAGCTGAACTCCTCGCCACAACCTGCAGTACCGCCCGATGCTGGTTCGTTGACGATGAACTCGAGCCCGCCGGCGGCGGCGCGATGGCCATCAAAGAAGGTGTCGCGATGTTCTTGGGCGACGCCGTGCTTGCATCGTCACGCCGCAAGGGCTTGCATTGCGAGCTTATTCGTGCGCGTTTGGCGGAAGCACAGAAGCAGGATGTCCGGCTCGCTATGGTGTCGGTATTGCCTGGAAGCACGTCACACAGGAACTACGAGCGGCTGGGATTTCAGCTTGTTTACATGCGAGTGAATCTGGTCCGACAATTCAATCGAGCCGATTGAGTGCCATTAGTTCCGCGCCGCTCTTACTCCGTCCTTTGAAGAGCTCGCCGAGCCCACGACTTCCTTTGGAGACATTGTTGCTAAAGCGAACGTTGCACATACTACTTCTCTGGTCCTTCATGCACCAATTCATGCCGCACAAACTCCGGCCGCCGGTGAAAAGCCTAAGTCCGATACGCTGATTTTGATCGATGGCGAAAAGCTGATTGGTCACCTCGAAAGTTCGGACGACACGTCCCTGACATTCAAAAGTAATCTGGCGGGAGAAGTCAAAGTCGAGTGGACGAACGTGAAGACGCTCGACAGCAATAACAGCTTCGCCATCATAGAAAAGGGCATGAAGCTTCGCTGGAAGGAAGACGAAAGCAAAATCCCCCAAGGAAAGCTTTCGGCTAACGCCACTGAAATCAGCGTAGTTCCAAATCCCGGAGCGCCCGAAGAATCCGTTCCAGTTCAAAACACTAACAAGCTTGTGGATCAGGCAGCGTTCGATAAAGCGGTCGCACGCAAGCCCGCTTGGTATCAGGATTGGAAAGGATCGGCAACGGTTGGCCTTGCCATCATGTCTGCTACTCAAACCAGTCAGACTTACACCAGCGCCATCAAACTCACCCGCGCGGTTCCGGTTGAAAACTGGATGCAGCCTTTCAGCCGCACGATTCTTTCCTTCAACTCGGCCTACGGCGAGCTTGCGCAGCCGGCAACTCCTACCGTCAAAACTTCCATCTTCCACGCCATCGGTGAGCGGGACCGCTATATCAGCCAGAGCCTATATCTGATCGGAGACGGGCGTTTTGATCACGATTTTTCTCAAGGGCTCGATCTGCAGCAGACCTATGGCGGTGGTCTTGGCTGGACAGTTGTAAAGGGCGGTTATGAACAGTTCGACCTGAAGAGCGAACTCGCTTATGTGAACCAGCAGTTCCTGAATCCATTGCAGAATCAACGGCTGTTCGGAGCTGTGTTCTCCGAGACCTATGATCGGACCTTGGAGCACAAGATTGTCCTTGCGGAACAGATCTCGGTGAATCCTACCTTCAACAACACACGGGCGTATTCCGCGAACGGCAGCCTGACACTGACGGTTCCCGTGCTAAAACGGATCAGCATTAGCCTGAGCACACAGGACGGCTTCCTTAACAACCCCTCTCCCGGATTTCGAAAGAACTCACTGCAAGTAACAACCGGACTTACTTACACCGCGCCATGATGCGTCGGACCATCTTGGAGCGCGTGAGCTGCAACTTTACTCATCAACCACACGAATGGCAACGATCGTAAGATCGTCATCGAAGTCGTGACCCAACCCCCGACCGGACCACCGGGACAAATCCTCTAGAAGTCCATCGGCCAGTTTATCTGCCGAAACGTATCGCTCTGTCGCAAGAAACTCGCGGAATCGTTCAGCCCCAAACTCTGCATCCGAGGAATTTGCAGCTTCGGGGATTCCGTCCGTGTAGAGCAAAGCCCAGGTGCCACGCGAGATGGGGAATTCGACTGAAGAGTACGCTGCAATCTTGAATTTCCCGAGGAACAAACCGTTTTCCAAAACATCGCGCACTCCATCCGACCCGCCGCCCCACATCAGTAGTGGAGGGTGCCCCGCTCCTGCGTAACGAGCCGTATGAGTTTCCATATCCAAATACAAATACGCCGCGGTGACGTAATGCTGTTGAAATTTTCCGCATAGCACCTGGTTCAAGCCTGACAACACCAGTGCGGGATCCGCAGCATGGGGCACCTGCGCTGCCAGGGCGATCTTCAGCATCGAGGCGATGAGCGCGGCAGGCATGCCATGCCCGGACACGTCGGCGACCAGGATCCCGATCCGGTGATCATCAATCGGAATAAAGTCGTAAAAATCGCCGGCAACTGCGCTGGCCGGGATGTAGCGCGCTGCCATATCCAGACCAGCGATTTTGGGGATCGTATCCGGAAGGATCGAAAATTGAATCTGCCGCGCGGTTTCCAACTCCTTCTGGATACTGTTCAACTGCGCGGCCAGCTGTTCGCGAATGCCGCGCAACGTAAGATGCGTTTGAACGCGCGCCTTTACTACAGCGGGAGAAAACGGCTTATGAATGTAATCGACAGCGCCGGCTTCGAACCCACGTGTCTCATCTTCAGCCTCCGTTTGAGCAGTCAAAAAAATTACCGGGATCTCTTTCGTTTCCGGGTCTGCTTTCAAACGCGCACAGACTTCGTAGCCATTCATCCCGGGCATCATGACATCGAGCAGTATCAGGTCCGGCGGCGGCGTCACTTTAACTAGTTCGAGGGCCCGTGCGCCGCTCGTGGCAACTCGAACTTTGTATGCGTCCTTCAGGATCGAATGCACAATTTGGATGTTTGACGGGGCATCATCCACCACGAGCAAATTCTGTTTCTGATCCGCTTCGTTCATGCTTGTCATCCGTACCTTCCTCACAAAGCCGGGCTATTTCGTTCAGTTTTGCCAACGCTTTCTCAAAATCGAAATCATTTAAGTTCGCGGCCAGCTCATCGACGTGCCTCTTGTCAACAATGCCCGCAACCGCGCGCGCTACACTGCGAAGCGCATCGGGAGCATCTCCGTCACTGGCCTCGAGCAAGGCTCTGAGCCGTTCGATGGCCGCCGTCGCGTTTTCGCCTCCGGCATGAGCCCCCGTTGCTTGCTCGCCTCCATCGGGCACTGAATCCTGTAACGCCTGATTGAGAGCGCCAATTTGTGCGCTCAGCGTCGCCGAAAAATCATCGATCAATTCCCGTACGTGAGGATCGCTTTCCCGGATACCTTTCTCCAACTTTTCCGCGGACCTGTGCACGTCCGTGATGCCCAGATTTCCGGCAACGCCCTTGACCGTGTGTGCGATGCGCTCGGCAAGCACTGAGTCTCCGTCCTCCAGCGCCGCTCCAATGTGACTAGCGGCATCCGCT
>JAFAUR010000293.1 GCA_019243205.1 Acidobacteriaceae bacterium
GGCATCAGGTTGGGCGAAAGGCGCGCAGGCGAGTGCTGGCCGACCCAATGAATACCAACTGCCGGAGTATGCTCTGGGCCAGGATTATCGATCTTTAAAGCAATCCAGCTACGACCGAACTGGCGGGAACGACGATCGTTGGCCTATTGCGCCTGGTGAAACCAAGGAGGTTTTCAATGCGAACGGGCCGGGTGTCATTTCGCATATCTGGTTCACCATCGCGGCGCCCAGCGCGTATCACCTGAAGGAGATTGTCGTTCGAATGTACTGGGACGGCAATTCCAAACCTAGCGTGGAAGTCCCCGTCGGCGATTTCTTTGGACTGAACTTAGGCATTTATAACGTCTACCAATCTGCATTCTTAAACTGCTCGTCAGTGAAAGCTCTCAACAGCTACTTCGCCATGCCGTTCCGTAGATCAGCCCGGATCACGGCGACAAACGAAGGATCTAGCAAGGTCAATGCATTTTATTCGAATATCGATTACCAGCTCGTTCCTGCGCTGAGCGATCGTGCGCTTTACTTCCATGCCCAATACCGCCAGATGACTCCTAACATCGCGGTCAAGTACCCTCAGCCCGATAAGGAAATCAATTTGAATGGGAAGCAGAACTACGTGTTTATGGAGACACGCGGGTCGGGACATCTGATGGGTGTTACACTCGGCGTCCTACAGAATGCCGAACGATGGATGGGCGAAGGTGACGAAATGGTGTTCGTAGACGATGACTCGAACCCTTTGATAAACGGAACTGGAACAGAGGACTACTTCTGTGGTGCCTGGGATTTTGGCGGGCGCGACGGGGCGGTACCCTTCGCTCATCTCTATAACGGTGCCCATTACATTGCTTCTGCCGAGAGAGTCGGCGGCCGGTACTGCCTTTATCGTTGGCATGCAGATAACCCGATCACTTTCCGGCGCACGCTGAAGCATACGATAGAGCACGGCCATGCGAATGACCGGGCGGACTGCTTTTATTCGACAGCATATTGGTATCAGTCTGAGCCGTTTACGGATTTTCCGGCGCTGCCCGTGGTAGCCGACCGCGTGCCGAATATCAAGCTCAGTTGACGAACTTGGCATGATGAGAGACGTTCAGCAGCCAAGAAGCGCGGCGGCGAGCAGTGCCGAAATAACAGACAAGCGGCCTGTCATCGTTCCTCTGGGCGGGTTTCTTGGCGCGGGAAAAACGAGCTTGATCCTGGCGAGTGCGGAAATCCTTGCGGATATGGGGTTGCGCGGGGCCGCGATCCTGAACGATCAAGGCAGCGACCTGGTTGACACGCGCTGGGTTCAATCGGAAGGCGTACGGGCTGATCAAGTCAGCGGAGGGTGTTTTTGCTGCCTGTTTTCCGACCTGATTGGTGCTTTGGAACGCCTCGAAGTACATGCTCCCGACGTCATTTTTGCCGAAGCTGTCGGAAGTTGTACCGACATTTCGGCGACGACGCTGCAACCCCTAAAGCTGTATCATTCAGACAAGTTTCGCGTCGCTCCGTATACGGTTCTGGTCGACCCTGGACGTGCAAGCGAGATGGCTGCTAATGCCGCAGATCCGGATTTCGCGTTTCTATTTCAGAAGCAATTGCAGGAAGCTGATCTGATTTGCTTCAGTAAGTCGGATTTGTATCTCGAATTTCCGGCGATTCCGGGCAGGAACGCATGTCGTCTGAGCGCGCAGACGAAGGACGGCGTATCTGCGTGGCTGAATGAAGTCCTGGGCGGGAGTTTCCACGCTGGATCCAGGATTCTGGAAATTGACTATGGGCACTACGCACGGGCCGAAGCTCGGCTTGCATGGCTAAACTGTAGCGTCTCGCTGGAAGTAGAAGAACCGCTATCTCCCGCAATGCTGGTGGGACCCATCCTCGATGATCTGGATCTCGAGCTCACTCGCGGCGGATTTCAGGTTGCGCATGTGAAGATAACCGACAGTACTCCGTCAGGCTTTATCCGGGCTTCTGTGGTTGCGAACGGAGCGGAACCGAATGTTTCCGGCAACCTGGATGCTTCGCCAACATGCAGGCACGAGTTGCTGCTAAACATAAGGGCGGCGGGCGACCCTGAAACGCTGCAGGCCACTGTTGAAAACGAGTTTGCGAAACTCCCCGCCGGAAACATGCAACTGAAAATGATGCAATGCTTCCGACCCGCGCCTCCCAAACCCGAGCATCGGATGAGTGAAGTCGTTAAAGGTTCCTTTTGAGCCTGATGCAAGACTTACTACGCGCCGAGAATATCAGTAAGACCTACGGCGGCGTGTTCGCTCTGAATAAGGCAAGTCTCACCTTGCGCCCAGGGGAAGTACATGCGCTTGTCGGCGAAAACGGGGCAGGGAAGAGCACACTAATTATGATACTTGCTGGGTCCGCCAAACCCGATTCCGGTCACATCTTCATCGAGGGTAGACCTGCAGACATTCACAACCCGCTAGATTCGCAACGACTCGGAGTCGCAATTATCTATCAGGAGCTCGACCTTTTCCCGAACCTCACAGTTGCGGAGAACATTGTTATTCGGAACCTTAATTTTCCGGAAGGGCCGTTTGTCAGCGCCCGCAAGCTCGAAGCATTCTGCCGCCCTTTTCTCGAGCAGGTCGGTTATGACGGGTCTTTGCGAGCGATTGCAGGACGATTACCGATCGGACAACTGCAACTGATCGCTCTCGCCCGCGCTCTGAGTATGACGGCGCGTGTCATTCTCATGGACGAGCCCACGAGCTCCCTGGCGGGCGATGGGGTGGAGCGCCTTTTGGGGCTCATACGAAAACTGCGCGAGCAAGGCACGGCTATAGTCTACGTCTCGCACAAGATGGACGAAATCTTCGCAATTTGCGACCGCGCGACTGTTCTCAGAGACGGTGAGACGATTGGGGTTCAGGAAATCCGAACCACTTCGCCGGAAACGCTGATCAGAATGATGGTAGGGCGCGATCTCGAAAAACGGAGTAGATCGGCATCACAGGTTACTTCGGAAGTCATCCTATCGGTAAGTGGTCTAACCACAGAAAAGCTTTCCAATGTTTCCTTTGAAGTCCATCGAGGTGAAGTGCTCGGGATTGCCGGGCTGGTCGGGGCGGGCCGGAGTGAACTTGGCGCTGCCCTATTCGGCCTAGACAAGTTGAAGGCGGGTGAGATTCGATTGCACGGTCGCAAGTTCGAATGCCGCTCGCCCGCCCAAGCTATCGATCGTGGCATAGGTCTGGTACCGGAAGATCGGAAAATACAGGGCTTGATGCCACAAATGAGCGTACTCGAAAACGGCACGATTGCCGTGATTCGGAGAATGCAGAGGTTTGGCTTTGTCCAACGGGACCAAGAGTTGGAAGCGGTGGCGCCGCTTTTCCGGGCACTGAATATGAAAAGCGCGTCTATGCGCATACCTGTAAAGGCGCTAAGCGGGGGAAACCAGCAAAAGGCCTTGTTGGCCCGTTGGCTGTTGATCGACCCGGATCTCCTGTTCCTGGATGATCCCGCTCGGGGCATCGACGTGGGAGCCAAACAGGACATCTATCAAGTCATTGCTGAACTCGCCGCAAAGGGGAAAGGGCTCATTCTGGTAAGTTCGGAGCTTCCCGAACTCCTCAACTGCTCAGACCGGATCCTTGTGCTCAGCAACGGGCGTGTGACAGGAATGTTCGACGCTGCAGAAGCCACACAGGAGTCGATCATGGCCTCCGCTGTTGGAATGCGCCCTGGTGATCGGCAATGATAATACCCGGACGATCTGTGCAAGGACCGGTCGTTTCAGGCGCCAGGGCAGCGTTTGATAACGGCACGACAAAGGGCTTGATTGCGCTGGCGGGTGTAGTTCTGCTTGCAATCGTGATCAGCCCAACCGCGTCGGACGGTTCGCGGATCTTCCTTGAACTCGGTAATCTCACCGACATCCTGCGCCAAGTCTCGATCATCGGAATCATCTCGCTCGGAATGACTTTCGTCATTCTCACTGCGGGCATCGATTTGAGTGTCGGCAGTACGCTCGCTTTTTCGACCTCCCTTACGGCAATGGCTCTCACTCGCTTCTGGCCAGAGACAGCGTCTGGCGCTCATCTGCTTTACGCGGTGCTGTTCGCAGTTCTCCTTTCGGGGGCGGCGGGAACGCTCAACGGGATCGTGATCGCTCTGCTCGATATTCAGCCGTTCATCGTTACGCTGGCCTCTATGATCGGTCTTCGAGGCTTAGCCAAATGGCTGACGCAGAACGCGAACATCGACATCGGATTCGGCCAGGATGTGGCAGCCCATTTCGCCTCCGTATTTCGCCAGAAGAGCATCGTTATCGGCTCCTATGCATTGCTCGCCATCCTGTTCTGGGTACTGCTTAACCGAACCGTTTTCGGCAGGCACGTCCGGGCAATCGGTGATAACGAAACCGCCGCCCGGTATGCCGGGCTCCCAATCCGGAGCGTTAAGACAATTGTCTACACACTTTCAGGGCTTCTGGCTGGGTATGCCGGCGTGCTTTACACGGCAGAAAATCACCAGGGCAACCCGAATGCCGGCGTGGGATATGAACTCGATGCAATTGCGGCCGTGGTTATCGGCGGTACCCGATTAGCAGGCGGCCAAGGGTCGATAACCGGAACAATCATAGGAACGCTCCTGATGGGAATTTTGACTAATATGCTGCGGCTGAAGAACGTCGACAGCAACGTGGAAATGATGGTAAAGGCCGTAATCATCGTACTCGCTGTAGCGATACAGAAGCAGAGGAAGACTGTTTGAGGAACCAATCTTTTCGACGACTGATTGTAGCCATTTCTTTTACCGCTTTGGCGCTGATTGGTTCCAGTTGCGGACCATCTCGCCAGAGTGAAGGTGCGAAAAAGAGCCGCTACTTTGTCGCTTTCAGCCAATGCAATAACGCGGAGCCGTATCGCTCAGCACAGAACGCTGTCATGGCGAACCTCTTCTCGCGATATCCGGACGTGAACTTAGTCATTGCCGACGCCCAGCAGGACAACAGCAAGCAGGTTGCACAGATCGAAACCTTTATCCGGCAGAAACCGGATCTCCTGATTGTTGCTCCTAATGAGCGTGCAGCAATTACAGCGGTAATGGGAGAGGCAATGGAGGCGCATGTTCCGACTATCTGCCTCGAGCGAGACATCCTGCAACCGAACTATACGACTTACATCCGAAGCGACAATTACGCAATCGGCCGAATGGCAGGAGAATTCATTGCTGATTACCTGAAGAAGAAGAACGGAGCACCGCAGGGTAACGTGGTTGAGATTCGAGGGCTTCTCGGGGTAGAAGGCGAAATGAATCGGGACAAGGGCGCCAAAGATGTGTTTGCGAAGTATCCCAGAATAAAGATCGTCGCAGAGCCGGTTGCCGATTGGATTCAGGCCAAAGCGAAAGACCGGATGACGGAAGTCTTGCGGGCGCAACCGAAAATCGATGTCGTTTACGGTCACAACGATCCTATGGCGGTCGGAGCATATCTCGCAGCCAAAGAACTCGGCCGCGATAAAGAAATGGCCTTTGTCGGCGTAGACGGTCTGGGAGGTCCCGCCGGGGGCATCAAGAAAGTGATGGACGGAGTGCTCTCCGCGACATTCGTGTACCCGCTCTGTGTCGATAAGGCCGTAGAGATCGGCAACCGGATTCTTCGCGAGCCGGGCTTCCATCCAGCCAAGCAATATGACATGGAATCTGAAATGGTGACTCGGGCGAATGCGCCGGAACTCTACAAGCGCTTCACATTGCCTGAATCGGATTGATGCTTATGTCAGAGAAGAGATCAAGCACAGAAAACACGCAGACGGGCCGTCGAAGTTTTATCAAAACGGTCGCAGGCGGGATTGCTCTCCAGGGTGTTGCAGAGCCCGCAGTATCCTCGCCGCAGAGTTCGCCGCATCCAGAACAGAAGCAGCCTCTTCCGGCTCGCGAGCGGATCAGTTATCCCAGATCCTTTTCCGGGCGTCAACTCGCACACATCGGATTCCCGCTGGGAGGTGTCGGCACCGGCAGTATCAGCCTGGGGGGCCGGGGGCAGTTGCGCGATTGGGAGATTTACAATCGGCCGGATAAGGGTCGTTCCCCGGAGTATGCGTTCACTTCTATCTGGATCCAGAGTGGAAATTCCAAGCCGGTAGCGCATGTACTTGAGGCTCGGCTGGAGCCGCCGTACACGAGTGCAGCGGGCCTTGGCCCGGCAAACGCACCGGGTCTGAGCAGACTACAAGGCGCTGAGTTTATAGGTGAGTTCCCGATTGCACGCATCAATTTCAAAGATGCTCGGCTTCCGGTCCGGATTTCTCTCGAAGCATTTAGCCCATTTTTCCCGCTGGATCCCGAAGGTTCCGGTCTGCCCATTGCCGTCCTGCGATACCGGGTTCGTAACATCACTAACGAGAAAGTAACTGCCTCAGTAGCTTTATCGCTAGATAACCCCGTCGGCCCGAAGACGGGGAACTCGGTTCGACGTGGCAATCACACCAAAGTAAACGAATTTCGCGGCGGCCCGAGTGACTCCCTGCAGGGCCTCTACATGACTGATCCGCAGTTACCAGCTGCTGATCCTGAAAATGGTTCTTTTGCCCTAGCTTTGCTGAACTCGGCTGGTGGAAGAGTAAGTTACTTGCGCGGTTGGCCAAATGCGAAGTGGTGGGCTAGCCCTATGTTGTTCTGGGACGACTTCTCGGATGATGGTCAGTTAGGGCCGGAAGCCACGGATCGGAAGTCCATCGGAGCCCTCTGCCTCCAGCGCGATATACCGCCCGGGACCGAATCTGAGTACACCTTCTTGCTTAGCTGGCACTTCCCTAATCGAACGCCTGCATGGTCTGGGTGGACTGCGCCCAAGGGCCATGAACATGATGTTATTGGGAACTATTACTGCACCAGATTTCCTGACGCATGGGCCTCAGCGGAGTACGCGGCCAAGAATGTGTCCGAGCTCGAGCGAAACACGAGAGCCTTTGTTGAAAGCATGCGTACAAGCACGCTTCCGGCAGCGTTGCGCGATGCGGTCACAGCGAATCTCTCGACCTTAGTGACCCAGACCTGCTTTCGCACAGCCGATGGAGAGTTCCATGGATTTGAAGGCTGCAGCGATCAGCGCGGCTGCTGTTTCGGAAATTGCACGCACGTCTGGAACTACGAAACCGCCACACAATTTCTCTTTCCCAGCCTCGCGCGATCGCTGAGAAAGTCCGCATTCGGCTTTTCCCAGGATCCACAAGGCGGGATGCGTTTCCGACAGATGCTTCCAGACGGAATTGACCGGTTCGGATACGCTGCAGCCGATGGTCAAATGGGTCAAGTTATCAAAGCGTATCTCGACTGGAGACAATGCGGCGACACGGAATGGCTGCGAAGCCTCTGGCCAAACATCCAGAAGGCAATCTCGTTCGCTTGGATTCCCGGCGGGTGGGACGCAAACCGTGACGGAGTCATGGAAGGCGTTCAACATAACACGTATGACGTCGAGTTCTACGGTCCGAATCCGCTCGGAGGCATCTATTACCTGGGCGGGTTACGAGCCGCGGAGGAAATCGCGAAGATCATCGGCGACGCTTCCGCTGCAGAAACATACCGCAGCCTGTATGAACGAGGACGCAACTGGATCGACAGCAATCTTTTCAATGGAGAATATTACATTCAGAAGATTCGCAGCATTCCCCGCAGCGAGATTGCGCCTGCCACGGTCGGGGACATGGGAGCCGATCATCCCGAACAGCCGGAGTTTCAGCTTGGCAATGGCTGTCTGGCTGATCAACTAATTGGGCAATATCTAGCGGATATCGCAGACCTCGGCTATCTAGTCGAGCCAGCACACGTCCAAAAGACGCTCGCGGCGATACAGAAATATAATTACCGCACCAACCTCTTCGACCACGATTCTGTGCAGCGCATTTATGCACTGAATGATGAGCCCGCTCTCCTGATCTGCGATTACGGAAAGGGAGGCAGACCCAAGATTCCATTTCCCTACTACGCCGAGGCTTGGACCGGCATTGAGTATCTGGTTGCAACGCAATTTATCTACGCAGGCATGCTCGATGACGGTATCCGCACAATCGAAGATGTGCGCTTCCGATTCGACGGTGAGCGAAGGAATCCGTGGGATGAACCGGAGTGCGGCCATCACTATGCACGTGCTATGTCATCCTGGTCCACGCTCATTGCCTTCTCCGGGTTCCACTACAACGCCGTTCAGAACACGCTCTCGCTTCAGCCACGTTCCAGGGACGATTTCTTTCAGTCCTTCTGGTCCACGAACTCCGGGTGGGGAACCTTCTCAATCCGACGCACTGAACCCGCGTCAAAAGTAGAGCTCGTGGTTACGCGAGGGTCCTTGCAAATACAGTCGTTGCGTCTCGCGGGCAAGGCAAGGTCGTCTGTAGTTACCTTGGAAAATCAGCGGCTCTTACATGAACTGAACCGGAGTGATGAATCCACGGTCATAACTCTCAAGGAAGCCGTGACGATTGGACCAGGGAAAAAGCTGGTTGTCGTTGCGTAGGGTGCTTACTGCGACACCGGCGAAGGGGGGACAAATCCTGACGGCGTGCGTGCCCTGCCAGGCTTGCGATCGCGCGATGCCCTCACGGTCAATGCGCGGATACCAGAGTTCCACTTGATCAAACCAGGACGAATAAGTGGCTGCGAAATGCAGCTGTACTTTCGGATGCTGCTGGAGAAAGTCTTCCACCGGGGCAGTTTTTGTTGCGGATAGGTTGTCCAGAATAATGTGGACCGACTCGCAGGTGCTGGCATCTGCCTTCTGCAGACCACGCGGGACCTGCGGCAGGGTCCGCAGACGGTCCGGCAACTCCGTTGCGTTTATGGGCTGACGAGTGCGTGCCACCGGCGTCTCCGGAGGAATAAGTCCCGCACCGGGCACAATCACCAGGCGCGCCGGAATGCCTTCAACCATCGGCGAATTGCCTGCCGTTCGTAAACTTGTTGCAAATGCGTTTGTGATGCAGCCGCTTGTCTTAACAAAGTACCCGAGGCGGGAAGACCAACACTGCAACTATAACTAGGAATTCGTGCTGAACCTGTTCCGGCCCTGATTAATTGTTTTTCCTTGCATGTCTAGCGACGCTCCCAAGGACTCAGTCGGAACCGAAACATCGCGTTCTGGTTCCTCTCCCACATCTTCAAATCTTCGATCTTGTGGTATAGTCTGCGACATTGTGATGTCTACCGTGGCACGCCGTAGCTCCCCGGGGCGGATCTACCTGGCGGTTTTTCTCGGTATTGGTATGATTCGCGCATACGCAGGGGCGCAGAGCGTTCCGGGCTACTCGCTGCCCGGCGGGATTCGTGTTCTACAGGAAGGACGGCTGGATGCGAATAACAAACCCTACGAGTTTCCAGATAACGTAGAGGCACGCAAATGGCTCGTCGGCTTCGATCGCGGGATCGTCAAAGTCTGCCCCCCGACGAAGACACGAAGAACAAAGTAGGACTCGAAGAAGCGAGAATCATCTCCGCTAACAATGACCAGGTGCTAAACGGCACCGCTCCCCTTTCCTCGCTGTTTACCGGCGGAATGACCGGAGCGATCTCTCGTTATTTCGTGAGTATTAATCACACCTATTATTCGCAAGGTGAGGAGGATGCGCGTCTTCTTGGAACAGCGACCACGTGTGTAAATATTGGACGCGTGGAGTTTGTTACGGCGATGGCGATGTTGCATTCCGGCAGAGATCCTGACCCGGACGACCTCCCAAAATTCCTAGCCATGGCGAGCTCTGAATTTCTGAAAGCGCTGGGGTATGACAAGCAAAAAGCAGATCAGATCGTCCATCGCGAACGGGCTATACCTCTCGAGGCATCGAATTCACGAATCATTCCGATGTACGGCGGAGCGGCCGGTACCTTTTATGGTAAAGGGATGACACCCAACCAGACTCGCGAAGCTTATTCCCAGGTAGCCTCACTCAGCTCGCGCGGACAGAAAGTTGCAGAATGTAGTTACAAAAAGGAAGGGTGGATAACTTACGACTTCTGGTTCGGCTCCGTGCCGACGGACTATCAACAAATGGTAAGTAATGTAGAGAACCATCCACTGCGGAGATTAGGCCGGGTATCCGTCGACGGATGTCCGCCGAACTTGGAGACCGCCCACGAACTGGAACGCGCAATTGACGATGGCCGTGAGGTACATTTTACCGGTGGTACTGCACCCGCCGACAACACAGCGTTACCGGCACAGCCTTCGGATGCGGATGGGGCGGCTCGCTTTCAAAAGTATAAATCTGCGCTGTCCACCTTGATGGATGCACAACACTATCAGACATTTCTCTCTATATTGGACGAATACGACAAATGGGTTCAAGGCGGGAGGAAGGACTCTGCAGTAAATCGTTCATTCCGTGCGAAGCAGGGAGCTTTGTACAACTATTATTATTCCCGCTGCTACCCGAGTAAGATCGATTGTCCAGTTGCCCAGGATCTTCTCGACGTAGGGAAAGATTTGCGCTAGCTTGCGTTCCTGCCGCGGGTTTGCCGGAGCTCACCGGTCGCCAGTTGCCCCGCGTGGGATTCGCCGTAACGCACGCTTGCGAAATAGACGCTAAATACGCGGATTGTCCGCACACAGATCCCCTTGACACCACAGAAACGCATGGATTACTCCCCGCCAAGGCGCATCAAGTCTGGAATGCAACTAGGAGGCTTGCCGGCGAGCTGGAGCACTCGTCTGCTGTATTTCAAATAGCTTTACTAATAATGGATTGGGCTGAGGCGCCTTCAATTGTGCGGAAGGATGACAACTGGACAGTGGATCGGCCTCGAGTGGCCGATCCGCGCAGAGACCGTGCCGCAATTCTGCTCGTCACCCGACCATCGCGGTCCAGGGCAACGATTGATAGCGCTATGGACCTAGGCGTACCCCATCGCGACCGTTTTGCAATGAGACACATCGCTTCGCTCGTTTCGTGAACGCGCTTTCCGAGCTGCTTTGAGGAATGGAGCCGGTCAAAACGTCTAGTAGCGTTTCAGGTTATTCGTGCCTGGTCAGTTACACTGCATGGCGCCGCGAAGGTGCCCGGCGACCGCCAATTCTGCTGTATTCCGGCCCGCCGGGCCCAACAGGCTAACTAAGCCGATATACGTTTCGTCATAATCGGAAGGGTGCAAGGCGTGCCTCGACCTCCTCCGTTTACGTGTACGCCTTCTCTCCGCCGACCTGCGAATCCCAGTACGTCGTAGGATCGGTGAAGAACTCACCCTGCCTGCAAAGGGGGCGCATCGCTTCTTCATTGACTTTGATGCCCAGGCCTGGCCCTGTCGGAACGGGGATGTAGCCCTTAACCACGAGGTCCCCTGCGTCGGTTATCTCTTTGTGCCAGGCCGGCTGCGGCTGGTGCCATTCCATGGCAAGGAAGTTTTGGCAGGCGGCAATCGCGTGCGCGCCGGCTGCGTAGCCGATCGGGGTAGCGTTGCTGTGGACCATCATCCCCACCGAGTATTTGGCCGCCATGTCGGCGGTCTTCTTCAATTCGAGACAGCCGCCGATCACAAGGTGATCCGGGTGAATATAATCGACTGCACGCGCTTGGCAAAGCGGCTCGAGCGATTCCACCAGGTAGGCGTCTTCGCCGGTCAAGGTGGACACCCTGACCGAATCGGTGATGAGCTTCCACTCCTCTACCCGGAACCACGGGACCATGTCTTCCAAAGTCGAGGGAGTGACCCTCTCCAGTGCGTTAGCCAGCTTGATGCAACTCTTCGCAGTTAGGTGCCCGAAATGGTCGTGACCCATGGGAACGTCGGCGGCGTCGCCCATGGCCTGCTTAACCGAGGCGACGTAGTCCGCTACGAGTTCACATCCCTTGTCACTGAGTTCCAATCCCTGGTAGAAGTTCTCGAGGCCTTCCCCCCGTTGATCCCCGTCATAGCCTTCCGGAGCAAACATCGTGCCCCGCTTGCCTCGCAGGATGGGAGCTACGGGCAGGTCCATTTTGAGCATCGTAAACCCCGAGGCGACTCTCTCCCTATAATCGGCGGCGATGTCTGCGATGGAGTTCGAGCGCGGGTCACCCTCGCTGTACATGCGGACCTTGTCGCGAAACTTCCCGCCAAGCATTTGATAGATCGGCACGGCATAAGCTTTGCCGGCCAGATCCCACAGCGCGTTCTCGATCGCGTTGACGCCGCTCCCCTGGCGGTTATAGCCGCCATGCATCTTGATTTTGCGGAAGATCTTGTCGACATTGCAAGGATTCTCGCCGAGCAGGCGGGCCTTATGCATCAGCACGTAATTCGGCTGAGGCCCATCCCCAATCGTCTGGCCGTAACCCGAGATTCCCTGATTGGTATCGATTCGAACGATGATCGTACCGCCCGATGCCGCCCCCGCGCCGGGAGTCGCAGGAGGCAGCGGCGCCCTGCCGGCGCCACGTCCGCCCATCCGACCCTCGCCCCCCTGGCCTCCCGGCCCTCTCAGAACAGCGATGCGCATGTCCGTGATTTTCAAGTCCGACGGACTTGAATCCCGGTTGACATTCTGCGGATACGCTTCGAGGTCAGCCAACAGGCCAAGCCCCGCGGCTGCCGCGCCCTTCCTTAGAAGCGAACGCCGCCCAAATGCGTTTTTACTTGTAGACATTTACTCTCCCTCTCGCCACCAACACCTACTCGCGCTTTGGAAACGGTCCATTGTATCCGAGCTTAAATTTCGAAGCAGATGCTCGCCCTCCCGGAGGTTCATTTCTAGCACCAGTACAGCTTCGCCGGCTCGATTACGCTGGTGTTCGCAAGTGGCGTCGGCCTCTGCCTTGGACAGCGTCAATTGCGCGGTGAGCGGCGCTTCGCGCGGCCGCGGCGACGGACGGACGATCAAGGACGCGCCGCTCGCCCGAGACATGTGGAACAGGTGGACGACTTCGCCGGCCGGGGTCAAGGCGAAACGCGCCGAACTAGCCCCCGTGCAAGCTGTCCTCTCTCGCGGAAAGGCTGAACGATGGCCGGCTGCCGGATGGGGAGGTGGTCGCCAACCTGGAGAGCGAGCTCCGCAAGCTGTGCGGAGTGGGCGGGCACCGGTTCCGAGTGGCCCTCCTGCGGACAGAGACTCCTTCGTCGCACGACTACCGAAATTGCGATGAGCGGATCGTATTTCGATGACGTGCTGCGCGATCCTCCGCGCTGCGCCATTGAGAACATCACCGACAAAGTCCGCCGGCCGGGGCTGTTCGACCAAGACGCAACGCCGTGTGCACCGAGCGTCTTGTCAGCCATGCGGAAGCAATCCACAGGAACGTGTAGTCGCCTATGGTCAGATTGGCGTCCGCCGCGGCATTACGGACAAATAGATCCGGCGTTGTCCGCATGTGTAGAGAAATCGTCGGTGCGCAACTCCGGGGACCGAATTAGCAAATACTCGGCCGTCACACGTGTTCTATCCAAAACCAAGCCGCACATCCACGGTTTTCCCCGTTTCGCGGAAGAGTGGCGTCCGAACGAATCGTCGGATACAAGCGGACTTTTGTTCCCCAAGTGCCTGAGCGTCAGGGTTGTCGAGGATGCCGGAGCGGCTTCGTTCACCAGCGCTGTTGCCTGCAGCGTGTCAGCATGTACTTCACGAGCGAGATAACCTTTCGCAAGGCCACGAAAGTCGTTGTAGATCAATGTGAAGAGGCGATCGAAAGAGTCGTGGTGGCCGTTAGCCGATTTTTCGAAAACCTCAGAGAGGCCGCGAATCGGAGCAGAGCGGTTCAGGGCTTGTTGCTGCTTTTGTCCCATGTGCATCAATCTCAGCTACCCATCAGTGCAGATGCGTCGTGTCGCTACGGGAGCAGTTCTCGGTTGAGTCAACCCGATCAGGGTAAGCACTGGCGGCTGCTTACCTCCCGGCCGTTTAGTTTACAACGGGTTCGGGAGAGATGGCATATGAGCCGGACAGCCGTGAAGCAGTGGTGTCGTACTGCAAGCGGCTAGCAAGGATAGAACTCACCCACATCATCGTCGAACTTGCGATTGCTCGTTGCAAATCACCGATAGGCTCAAACGCCCGCTTCGGAAGAACATGCAACCGCTTTTCGTACACTGCTCTTCACACGATGCCATGCGTGTTGTCGTTCCGGTCTTTCTTGGAGCCCTCGGCGATCCGGACAGAAAGCGTGTAGTCCGGCAGCGTAGAGGAATCGTCGTTTGCTCAGGTCGCGACAGTCACTCGCAAACCCTTGGCCGTCATGCGCGGATCGCAGCTGGCCGCAATCATCGCAAACTTTACCGGGCGCTCCGCCGGTCGATGCGACGCCGAAGATGGTGCACATCGAGCGCTCGCCGAGGCACGTCGTGCACGCTACGTGCGAACCGGCGCAATCGACCGGTACGCTGATGGTTCCGCGGTTTCCCTTTACAGTCGCGAGCCAGGTCTGTTGCCCGTCGACAAATCTGTCAGCCAGACGTGTCGTTCCCACTCCGTCGAGATTTCGTCGAAGCTCACTTTCGCCTATGCCAAATAGAGCAACTTACACGCATCGGTCGAGAAGACCGGGAGCGAGTTCTGATGCCATACTGAGTCCGCCTGAACCGATGCCGAGCCCAATTGAACGGGACGCGGAACCGGCTCGCGCTCGCCGCCCACTGGAAATCGCTGATACAAAGGTTGGGTCTATCGTCTATCTCGGGAGATCAGCGAGTAACCAAGTTCGCGATAAGTTCGTTGGTTGCCACCGCGAGCGCGGCGCCCATGTTGAAATCCTCGCGATTGACGGCCCAGAAGACACCGACATCCCGGCCCGGAGCAATGGCAATGTACGTCATGAAACCGGCCCCGCCGCCGGACTTCTGCACGATGGTCGGCAAATTTCCGTTGGCTGACATAGTGATCCAGCCGAGTCCGATTCCTGACATTGGGCCTGAGTCATCAAAGCCGATGGCAGCGGTCATGGATTGGCGCTGACGGTAAACGGCATGGGCCAGGGTAAGAACGGGCCACGCAACCGGATTGGCCGCGTCGAGATTATGTCTCAGCCAGCGCGCCATATCATCACCGGTCGAGTACAGGCCGCCATTGCCTTGGGTGGCCTCCGTATTGACGCAGCGACCGGGCTTGTCAAAGCCGCTGCCCGTCATCAAACGCCCGCATTGCTCTTGGTTAGGGTCCAGGGTCGTATCCGGCATGCCCAGGGTATCCGTGATCAACTCGCGCAATAACTGCGGGTACGGTTTCCCGCCCGCGACCGCGAGGGCATCGGCGAGTAACGAGAAGCCCGCGTTGCTGTAGGCCGCCACACTGCCGGGAGCCCAGTTCAACGTCTGTTTGGAGAACCAGTCCCAGAGTTGCGCTCGCGTTGGCCAGGTAAAAGTAGGCTTGTCGGAAGGGTTGTCGGTATCACGAGGCAGCCCGGCCGAGTGCGTGGCGAGATCCAGCAGCGTAATTTGGCGTTCGCCAAAGCTCGGAACGGTCGCGCCTTGCGCATAGAGCGTCAGCGGGTCGGTGAGGCGAACCTTCCCATTACTTACCATCGCGGCGAGTACCTCGCCGGTGAACACTTTCGTAACGGAGCCCACGCGCAGCAGCGATTTAGCATTGGTTTCACTTTTGCTGTCCGTGCTGGTGTTTCCGTAGACTTGGACGGTCGTGTCTGGGCCCCGAACGACCACGAGCACCATCCCGGGTGCGCCCGAAGTGATGAACATGACGGCGCCGTTCAGGGCGACGGCTTCCTGGAGAAGCGCGGGCCCGGAGCGAACGGGGGATGGCTGATTGGGCAGAGCCGTCATACTAAGCTCCAAGCTCGGAGACCAGCAGCAAAGTGTGTTCAGATACTTGGCATTGGTGTGTCATGGGTTCAGCATACTCGCCCGAATTCTGAGCATCCCGCAAAGCGCCAAACTACCCATATGGCGCGAGGACAAACCTGAACAGATTGTCGGTGCGCTCGTGACATTGGACCAACCTTCAACTAAGCCCGGGACACCCTCCGGGCGCGGGACAACATTGCTGTCACGCTGCTGTCCGGGAATCCGCCGCCCTTGCCCATGCTAGCCAAACGTTCTCGCTGAAACGAACATCCACTTTCTCACCCTTCATGCGCCTCGCGGTCACAACAGAATCGCAAGGTTTATATTTCCCCGCTCTCGTAATAACTTAGAGCCATTCAATCACCCCGGCAGTTCATTTTCGACACGCTGCATATTACAAGCGTCGGAACGGCTTCGACGCATGCCAGGCTCATTGGGTCGCAACGCTGTTAGTGGATCGATGCGCGTTGCCCGAACCGCTGGAGGATAACAGGCCAGGAATCGCTCCTCGATAGTTCTAGCGATCGAGCCTCAAAGTGGTTGCCAGAAACAAATCTCCCCTTATGATTAGCCGTTCGGCTACTATGACCAACTTTCT
>JAFAUR010000368.1 GCA_019243205.1 Acidobacteriaceae bacterium
TTGAGGAAATGCCTGGCTTCGGGCTGAGGTAGAACTGCAACTTCAAACCGGCTCATCGGTTTAGGATGTCCTTCAAACCATATTCTCCCTTTCTTCGCATAACATTCCTTGCGAGGTTTAATGCCGTCCAAGCCGCCTCCGAAAACACGGGTTCGAGATCCGTGGCCTGTGGGGGATTTCGTGTGGACCACAACGGCGGAGCATCCCGACGGCTCGTCCCTGATAAAGCCGCAAGCTTCTGATTATATTGACCTTTGCGGATCAGGCGCGTAGCTCAATTGGCAGAGCAAGTGACTCTTAATCACTAGGTTGTAGGTTCGATTCCTACCGCGCTCACCAGTGTTTCGAAGAAAGGCTCAAGATCAAGGCCCAAGGTTCCGATTCGGCCTGCGCGACTCTCTGTTGGCAGACCAGCCAAAGCCAGGCCAAGCTCAAGTCTGCGGTTCCCTCCGTTTCAGCCGCCATAGCCTTCTTGAGTCTTTCAGATCCCGTTGCCCAGCGAATTTATACAGACGTTCACCACGAGATGCAGGTCCGTTCACACCCTGCTCACGGCGCGGTTGATTTAAGAATCGATTATCAGGTTGCCATCAATAAAGCAGAGGTGTGGCAAACCTATGAAGATGGGACTTCGGTAGCCCTTCTGGACGGATGGATCCCAATGCGGGAAAGGATAGCTGTTAAGATGGAACGCTTGTTACAGATATGTACGACACGGCGGGCAAGAAATTGGTCTCGAGTGCGAGTGGTGCAAAGGCGAGGGTCCCGAGAGCAGCACAAAGCAAACGGTAATTCAGGCCATTCTGAGAAACTATGTGCCTAGGCAATCAAAAACGTGCTCCTCAATCGAATGCGTGCTCGCCGGCGCTTAATCAGCACGTTGTGGTTCGATTCTTGCCCGTTACGAGCTGACTGCCGGGGCCGGACAATTCGTCACGACGCGAAGGGGCAAGCCGTCTTTAGCCACGGCCGCCGCGACGCAGCTTAGCGAGTCCACCCACGCAGAGCCCGCCCAGCATCAGCAATAACAACGGCTCCGGCTCCGGTGTCAGAATCTGAACTGTGATTCCGTTTGTCGCAACATCGGTAAATTCGACCGGAAACGTGATTGTATTGATGGCGCCATACTCCAGCGCCGGATTTGATCCGAGAATGTCGAAGACCTTAAGAGATCCCCAGTTGCCATAACCTGGCCCGCTGCCGGGTTGATCAACGCCGTTGATTAGAATATCCTCGCCAGTGTCATCCGCGGCCCAGCCAAGGCTGAGAAGGGTTCCACTGGAGAACGACAGCCCGGTCAGGTCAAGGACAGTGGCGAAGTCATATACACCGCAACAGGCATTGGAAACACTATCGTTGCTCGAATCCCACTGTCCCGGCACCCACTGAATGGTGAAGCAACCAGTAGTAATCGTACAGTGACTGCTTGCGCTCTCGACAGTTGCGGGACGCAGCGTAACCCCCGGACCTGAAATCGTGTAGTGCGAGTCGTTTGAACCACCCGCGAGATTGTTGTTGCTGTTGTCAACTCCGGTCCCGTACATAATTTGATCAGCAGATACCGGAATGCTCAGAAACACCAGAGCGATGAAAACCAGCGAATTACGGCATTTCACGTCACACGCTCCCATGCGCAATTATCGCGCTTTTCGCGCTGGGGGCATTGCTGTCGGCGCATTGGCGGTTGGTGGCTTGGCCATTCGACGGCTTGTGATAGGAGATGCGCGCCTGGATCATGTGCGTGTTCGGGAATTGGAGGTCGAGCGCTTAAGCGTTGGCGAGTTAGTCCTGCCTCGGTACGGCATCGAAGCATAACTCCGGACATTTCCTTCCGCTCCCAACAGGACATATCTACAAGATATTGGCCGATATCGTGAACAAGACCGCGACTACTTGTCCAATTCTTGACCTAGCGTGAACGTCTCAGTATTGGGCTGGCGGAATATCCCATAGCTCTGCTGTGGATTGCCACAGCCTAACCACGTTTTGTCATCTTTCAACGGGATCTTCGCTATCTAGCGGCGCAAACTTACTCGTTTCAGCTCCTGCGTCACGCACCAAACGAAAAACTCTGCGCGATTACTAATGCGCATAGCTAAGTACCACGCCGTGTCTATGTCGCGATGTTCATGCAGGAGTTCATGACCCATGGTCAATCCGCCTGCGGGAAATCGGGACCGCCCGTTCGGTAGCGGCGTGACCCGCCAGTTGGCGATGATATCTCTCGCCAAGATCGGGAGACGTAAGTATCGCTATCCTCCAGTGTTCCGTCCAGTGGCGGCTACTCATTGGGCTGTGTGCCCTGGTCATCTGAGGCGTTGGCCCGCTTTATGGTGCCGCGGATGACCCGGCCGTTAAGCGGTTGAATGGGACGAAAATCGTTGCCCAGAATCCCGCGAAAGGCATTGTATTGCGCAGCCGACATCTGCGCCGGTTGCTGCAGCACAAGCCATGTCACGTTCTCGGAGCAGGGTGGCGTGGTAAGAGATCCAGGATAGGTGTAGTAGCTGGACGTATCGGTGAAAGCAGTTCCGATGTTGAGTGAATCTACCGTCACCGGGGGAGAAGTGCTCTTTACGGGGAGACCGGCAGTAAGCAACGTCGCTAGAAACCGATTCGCTCTTCCGATGTTGTACAACACCCCAATCACCGCAAGGTTCTTTGTGTCCGGGTTTTGGAAGACTACATGAAGCTCCATCGAGGGGTATTGTCCGTCCAATGTATGCTCGGCCAGAGTATGGAAGTGGAATTCTATGAGATTGAAAGGCACTTTATTGAGCATCAACACACTCTCAACCTGCGGAATGGCCCTGATGGTATAACCGGGATTGTCCAGAGTGAAGGACGTCGTGTTCAGAATGAGATCCAGCGGAGCCAGCGTTGCGTCCTGGATAACACGGCGAATGTCGACCGGTGACTGGCGCGCGAAAGGCGCCGTGGCGCAAGTCGGACTCATCTCGCCCCAAAACGCGGGGCCAGTATCTCCGGTATACGAGAAATTCGGCGCGGCGGTCTCCTGGGCACATATGGGCATGCCGTAAGCCAGACACGGCACAACAACAGTTAGAAGCAGACGGATATTCGGTTTCACCCAATCCTCCTTTGGACGACGCACTTTCGATCCTGCCGACGTTATCACACTTTTATGCACGATTGGGTGCCGCGAACAAATTAAAATGCAACAGCCGCTTACGCAGTCAGCTCGACACGACAACCATCATGCGTTTCGTTCGAAGCGGTTCATTCGGTTTGTTGGGTCGTGTCGATCTCACGAGCCGAACTTGAAGCAGAGAGTCATCGATAAGTATCAGCACGGTCTGGCGTCGCAGGTTTTCTCTAAGAGATCGCCTTACTTCCACCTCGACAGTAAAATCGGCGCCGAGTTAGTCCAGGCACGAATGACCCCGCAGGTATTGAAGCTCTTGCCGGCCACCGTCAAAATACGACATGCACCACCGATCCTGTTTGACTCGATATGATTTCTCGTAACACCCAATCCTGTATTACTGGATGCTTGATGAAAAACCTACTGGTCGCGCTCTTGCTCTCCTTCCCCGGACTCCTGCTTCGTGCTCAAGGCTCTCCCCCGCAAACAACCGCTGATCAGCCTTACGTGATGGAATACTATTACAAAACGCAGTGGGGCCACCAGCAGGAGTTCCTGCAATTGTTTCTGAAGAATCACTACCCACTGCTGAAGAAGCTGATTGATACGGGACGCGTCATCTCGGTGAAAATCGAGACGCCCGCCAACCATCTACCGGAAGCGGAACGGTGGGATTACCGGGTGACGATTCGTTTCAAGAACTCAACAGTGGCGACGACGGCCAATCCAGGTGAGGAATCTATGATCAGGCAACTGTGGCCTGATCAAGAGACCTACAAGCGTGAGGAGGAACGGCGGTTTGAAATCCTGCTGGCACACTGGGACGTACCCATTACGGATATTACGCCGCGCTAACCTAACCGCGAGCGATGGATATCGGGCTCCAGGGCTTTGATGCTGGTCCAACCAGGACGCAATTAGAAATTCAGCTTAAAGCCTAGCTGCACATTTCGTGGGAAATTCACCTGGTTCGGCGTAACCAGCCCGAAATTCAAGCTCGACGTGCTCGTGTTGGGACCGCCCAAAATCGGAGTGTTGAAAATGTTGAACGCTTCCAGCCGGAACTGCGCATTCAGGCGTTCCGTAAAGTTGAATGTCTTGTTCAGAGACATGTCCCACTGGGCTCTCCACGGGTTGCGCAAAACCGAGCTATAGGTGGGAATGCCCTGCAGACTGAACTGCGAACGTACTTGCCACGCCGGGTTATTGCAAGGGACAAAGGCAGTCCTCGATGCATTCGGAGCAATGGATGAGCCGTTCGATTGCATGACGCAATCGTTGAAATAGAGGGCATTGCTCTGAGTCGGAACGGTCGGATTCGCAATCAGATTGACATTGCTCGGGTAACCCAACGGAGTTCCGGACTGCAACGTTCCGATGAAGTTGTATTCCCAACCGCCGACCAATTGCTCCCAGCCTCGATTCACATTGCCAAGGAATTTCCTCCCTTTGCCGAACGGCAACTGGTAAACGCCACTCAATACGAGCCGGTTCGGGCGATCACTCGAAGCCAGTTGTTTCGTCGGACGCGGGTCTTGCGGATTGATGAAAGTTGTCCCGTCGAGGTTTTTCGAGAACGTATACGCGAGCGCGAGCACGAGATGCTCGCTGTACCGCTTGGTCGCGCTGACCTGGAGCGAGTCGTACCAGAGCTTCCCCACAGACTCGAACGCGTACTGTACAGTGCCGAACTGCGGATACGGCTTAAGCAACTGCTGGCGCGAGATGGTGGCGCCGTTCAAGGAAGGATTATTGGGAATCAAGCCGGCAAACGGATTTGGGACGGATTGATTGAAGTAACTCGGATTTTGCTGGGCGATCGCGTACTGAGCTGCCGAGTTAGCATTGATGTCCCGCGCCGGGCCGGCCTGGTTGTCATTTGTGTTGATGTGATACGAGCGGCTCCCTACATACTCCACATCGAGCTTCGTCTCAAACGGCAGCTGGCGCTCCACCCCCACCGAGTATTGGTAAACGTGTGGAATATCGTGGTTTGGATTCGAGAAAATGACATTATTCCCAAGGGCAGTATTGAAGCCCAGTGCCGCGCCGGTGGGCAAAACCAACCCGTTCGTCGACGGACTGGTACTTACGGGGAAAGGATTGCCGGTCGCGAAGTTCGTCGTCGGAATGAAGTTGTTGATTCCGCCGCCCGGCAATGTCGCCACATAGTTCGTATCAGCTGCAAAGCCGAGGGCCCCGCCGTATTCAGCTTCGGGTAGATAGAAGATACCGAAGCCGCCGCGGATGACTGTCAGCGGAGTAAGTGAGTAAGCTGCCCCAATGCGAGGCTGAATATCTCCATACCGAATGTTATAAGCGCCGCGCGGCTTTCCATTGACACCTGCGAATAGCAGACCTCCCGTCAAGCTCCCACAGGCAGGACAGTTGGCCGGGTTCGCATTGGCAACCAACGGCGATAAGGAATTCGGCAGCGCGTAATTCCAGCCGCGATTCTGCCGGTTGTAACGCTCATCGGGCGATCCCTCAATATCGTACCGGATACCGATATTGAGTGTCAGCTTCTGCGTGACTTTGATGTCGTCCTGCAGATACATGCCGTAATAACCCCAACGAAACGCAAGTTGAGGAGTGTACTGCAAAATGCCGTTGGCTGGAACTCCCAGAAGGAGCGAGGCCATGCTGGACCCTGAGGAAGAACTTGGCGTCTCGGGATTCGCTTGCGTGAATGCGGGCGTGAAGTTGAAGAACCCTGCTCCCCAGAGGAATGATCCGCCGCTTACATTGGTACGGATATCGCGCAAATCGGCGCCGAGCCTAATGGATTGCCGCCCATGCACGTAAGAAATGTTCGGTTCGAAGCTGAGCAGATTCGTGATGTTCGAATTTGGATTGCGAGTGCCGAAGAGCGGGTAAGTTCCGCTGCTTCCATTGCCGTTCGAGCTCTGATCGCCGATACGCGGCGGCAGGTCAATGAATCGCTGATTAGCTGAGAAGTTCTGCGAGAAGCCAAGTGTAGTGTCGTCGAAGTTGTTAACGGTCGTCCGATAAGCGGCCTGGATGAAGCGTGCGAACCCGAAGCGAAGGTCGATGAGAGTGCTCGGCGAGACAACGGTCAGAAAATCCGCAACGGCGTTGTCATTGATACGAACCAGCGGGTCCTGGGCATCCCGCCCAGGCCCTGTAAATCCGTTTGCACCGTTATCGATCTGATTGCGCCGATTATGAGAGTACCGAAAGAAAGCTCGCTCTTTCTCTCCGAAGTTCTGGTCGACGCGGCCGATCCAGTTGCGGAAGTGGTCGGAGCTGATGTTTGGACTCGCGATGAAATTATTCGTAACTGCATTCGGTGATCCGGTGTTCGGCGCCGGGTATGCGTTGATGATCGCAAACCCTGTTGGACTGAAGCGGTTTGACGGGATCACGTTGCCCGGGAACGGAGTACGGATGTACGAATTGTTTGGGCTGGGATTCGGATTCGGCGCGGTCGAGAACGGGTCGTAGATGCTAAGCCCCGTCTTTGAGAAATCGCCATTCCTCATGGCGGCAGACGGCACGCTCGTAAGAATCGGTGAAGGCGTCGTCTCTACGTAGTTTTCCCAACCGAACGAAAAGAACGTCTTGTCCTTGCCCTTGTACACCTTTGGAATCCAGACTGGCCCGGTTACCTGGGTTCCATATTGATCCAGGCTATGCCCTCCCAGATTGGCTCCCGTCGTTGGATCGACTCCATAGCGCGGGCGGCCGGCGGCATTGTTCTGAATGCTGTTGGCATCGAGCTGATAGCGGCGTAAGAACTCATACCCGGTGCCGTGAAAATCATTGGTGCCGCTCTTCGTTGTAACGTTCATCACGCCGCCGCCGGTACGGCCGTATTGCGCGTCATAGAAGTTCGTGACGACCTTGAACTCCTGGGTGGCGTCAACAGTCGGAATATATGCGATGTTCTGGTTACCGTGAGTTCGCTGGGTGTCCGTGTCGGTAACTGAATCATCGGGTATGCCGTCCAGGAGCCATGAGTTAGTCTGCCGGAGCCCTCCGTTGATGGAGAAATTGATATTGTCCCCGTTGTCGAATGGCCGGGTGAACTGCGGGTTCCCGGCGAAAACAACTCCGGTAGCAAGATTGGTTAGGGTAAACGGGTTCCGCCCGTTCAGTGGCAATTGTGTTACTCGAAGGTTTTCGATGGTATCGCCGCGCGAGGCTGTCGCGTTGTCAAGTATTGGGGGCGCAGCCGTCACCTCAACAGTAGTTTGAGTTTTGCCAACCTGCAGTGTGAGATTAGCCGTCAGTTTGTCGTTCGTATGTAGTTCCACGAGCGGTCGCACCGTCGTTTGGAACCCGGGAGCTTCTACCGTGATCTTGTAACTGCCTGGCACCAGGTACGAGACGGTATAGTTTCCGTCTCCACTGGTCGTCTGAACGGACTGCTCGTTGGTTTGCAGATTTTCGACGGTCACCTTGGCGCCGGCAACACCGGCTCCGCTCGGATCCGTGATTTGCCCCGTAATACTCGCACGAAAATCTTGCGCCAACAACAGCGCCCCGCAAAGCAGCGACGCGCACAGCAGACGAACACTACTGAGTATCATGCCTGCAACCCCTCCCAACCCCCGATACTGCTGAATAGTTCGGACTACCGACTAGTCAATTCTGGGGTTAGTGTACAGCGGGGCCGGAGTAAGTGTCAATGTGTCTGGCTGTTAACTAACTTACTCAGTAGTTCGTTCCCAGCGAGTGACTGAATAGCTCATGCTAGTTGAATTACTGGGACGGCTGACGCTTCCCGCGTCTTCGTTCTCTCGCCATTCCAGTTGTACGGTCGTGATCGGTCCGGATAAGGATCCGTCATCCTCATGCAGTACGGCCAACAAGTCGCCTGGGCCATACCGGCGAACGGTCAGTTCAAAAACCGCCGGGTCTGCTGTGTGTTGAGTAACTCGTGCCAGCGGAAGTAGAGTACCGGCTTTTACGAAGACAGGTATTCTATCGAGCGGCACATCGTTATCCAACCACTGCTGGCCGCTGATTTTGGCGGAAGTCCAGAAATCGAACCAATCTCCCTCCGGTAGATACAACCTACGCTTTTTTTCACCGCGGACGACAGGAGCCACAAGCACGCTGTCCCCCATCAGATACTCATCGTCAATGGCCCAGGTCTGCGGGTCAAGCGGATAATCCATCACCAATGCCCGGAACGGGGGCAGCCCGCTCTGGTGATAACGCACATAAGCCGAGTACAAATACGGGATCAGTTGCATCCGCAGCTCGACCAGTTTGCGGCAGGTTTGTTCCATGTCCTGCCATCCGGCGGCAAACTGCCCTGCATTATTTGCTTCACGATCCACTTGTTTCCAAGGTGGATTGCGAATGTACCACGCATTCACCATCGCAAGCGGCGAAAAGATAACCGTCTGCAGTCGGCGGATCAAGTCTTCGTTGTCCTTCGCGTCTCGCACTTCGGGACACCAGAGTAAACCGCAGAAAGAGGCATTAGCGACAGCGCGGATGAACTCGCGGTGATCGTAGAGATCGCTGTAGAGCGTGTACGGTGACGGAGCAGCGAGCGCATGCGATGAGCGGACTAGTCCCCAGGTTCTGGTCTTTCGCCTCTCAAAAATCGCTTGCATCGTGTCCTGATACCGCAAGCCGAAGAAACAATGCATCTGCTCGCCATCGAGGCCCGATGGAAACTTGCTTATTTCCGGAAATGACCAGTAATGTGTGAAATCAGAGTTATCGCATTCGTCAAGCTTAAATCCGGCAACCCCTGCCGACACCAAGTTCGCATCGTGATAATCGCCGACGATTTTCCGCGCTTGAGAACCAGCGAAATCGGGAACGAGCCCGTCCCAGACCTCGTAATCCCCTGAGTAAGGCTTCAGATCGGCATAGAAAGGAGCAGTAGGATTTGTAAACGCGTGCTCCCATAAGTTCACGTGATAATTCTGAGCATTCAGTTTGTCGAGGGCTTTTCGCGGATCAGGGAAGTTACTGCTCCAGGTGAACGAACACGAGTAAGAATGGGACTGCCAGCCAGGTTCTAAACCCAAAACATCGCACGGGATGTTCTGCGACCTGAGTTCGTCTGCTAGCGCGATCACCTCATCCTGCGTAGCGCCACCGTACGCCCGATACCAGAAGCCGAGTCCCCAGCGGGGCGGCAGCGCGCCACCTCCCGAGAACAAGACATATCGTTGGACGGCCTCGCGCATCTGAGGGCCGGCAAAGATATAAACGTCCACGCCGGCAGCTACAGGAATCTCAACCTCTACATGGCTCGATTTAGCCATGTGGTATCGCTCGAATTGCTTCGGAAGTTGGGCAACGGCAGCCATCACCTCCGGCTGTTCCGGCGGGGGCTCATGCGGATCATCCACCCGCACCTTGTCGCCGCAATAAAAGGCTGCGTACCGGGCCGTATCAACGAACACGCCGTAGCCGTGATTAGAAACGTAAAACGGTACGGGAGCATGCGAGTCGCCCAAATCGGCAGCAGGATCGGCATTTACGCGCAGCGTCTTCTTCGAGCCGCGTTGAAGGAATGACTGAAACTGCAGGCCGAGTCCGTAGATCATTTCGCCGGGCTCTAACGGAAGCCGCAAATGATATCCCCGTCGAGAGCGGCGTCCAGTAATCTCGCTAGGAGAAATCGGGCATTTTGTTACGACTGCAAGGTCTCGAAGCGCGGATTCAGCAACCGGATAATGCCGCGCGGAAACCGGAGTCTGCGGCTCGGGAGTTCCGAAGCGAAAACGCCAGATGCCAGGGTAGGTGGGCCGTTGTTCGCCTCGTGAAGGCGGTGTCTGGGCGGCCATGGCGCCAGCGAAGATGCCCGCTCCGAACCTTCTGCGTGTCATTCCATCGTTCTCACTCAAGATTGCCTTTAGGGCGCGTGCTGCGGACGTCGACAACGCACTCGGCGATCTGCCCCAGGTACTGGCCGTCGCGAACGATATCCAGCGCCAAGGCGACACGCGACACGGGAGAAGACCAGTTCGGCGGCACCGTGAAGCTCACTTCCTTTGCCGCTTCCGACTGCGGCGGCACGTCTGCCGTTACTATGGCGGGCGTCGTGGTCCATCCGCTTGGCGGCACGAGAGCGGCTTCGAGGTGGATAACTCTAGTCCGCGGATTTCTGATGCGAATTTGCAAGACCTTCGAATCGCCGGCGGCAACGCTGGCCTGGTATGGAAAAAGCCGGACGAAAAACGGATAGATGCCAACATCCGGATCCGGGTCAGCAATTAAGTCCCGAAAGTAAGAGTCCTGCTTGCGCGCGCGCGCCTCGAACGCTTCGGCTGCTGTACGATCAACAGCAAAGGGTTTGCCATGGCCGGGCGCGATCAGGTGAGGCTCAAATTCCAGGATGTTGCGGATCGACTTCACATGGTCGCCACTCCTCACCTCGTTGCGATAGATCAGGTTGTGCCGCAACGATTGCGGATGATCCGGATCGTTGAAAAAAGCATCGCCTGTGAACGCGATTCTATTGCCATCGATGGTGGTGAACATCGCCATCTGGTAATTGGTATGTCCTGGTGAGTGAACAACTGTAAACTCGAATTCTTCCCACTTGAATGTTTCTCTATCACGCAGAGATCGGTCTACCTTTACGGGTTCGCCGTAGATGCAGCCAATGTTGAGAGCACGCGGGCTTTCGAGTACTTCGACCATGTTTTCGTACGCCCAGATCTTCGTGCCGTAGCGCCTGGCCAGATAAGGGAATCCGTTCACGTGATCGTCGTGAGTGTGGCTCGGCATCGCAATTTCTATCGCTCGAAGGCCATGGCGCGCGCGGAGCTTCCCGATGGTGTGCTCGAGGAAGCGCATATGCCCGAAGGTATCCGCATACCGCGTGTAGACCTGGAAGAACGTCCAGCTTGCAGCTCCGTAATCGACAAAGAGCCCTTTGCCGCTATCGCTAATGATGGCGTAGAACGACGAAGTAGTCTCGGTGCTGGCGGTCAGGTGGGGGCTGACAGCAACCGGTTCCAGATCGATGGTTGGCGGATGCTTGTACCAGTATGCGTGCCACTGCCGCAAGTTACGCGATAAATCCTCCATGCCCGGTAGCGGGTCGCGCATGGGACGTCCGTGCGACGGGCAAAGTAAGTCCGGCTTATGCTGGCCCAGCTCACTTAGTGAGTAGATCGAAAGATCGACGCCTTCGTGCTCGCCGTAGTAATACTGCAGATCGTACAGTGTTTGAACCTTGCCGGCGGAGTGCATGAGGTCGCCTGAAAACGCGACTCTCTGGTTATCCACTTGCGTCACGAGTGTGATGGACCCGGGCGTATGGCCGGGTGTGGGCTGAACAAAGATATTCAGCCGGCGCCACTCGAAAGTTTCGTAATCGCGCAAAACGCCGGCAACGGGCACGTTTTTCGTCAGCGAGAAAAAGTCATTCCTGACGTCGTAGAGCTCGAAAATGCGCCGGTTGCGCCAGAAGTTCTCGGCATCAGCGAAGAACTGCCGTTCCTGCTCCGGCACGGCGATGGAAATTCCCCGATCCGCCGCGAGCAGGTCTCCTTGTGCCTGATCACGATGATGGTGCGTATGAAGAATCCAGTCGATTGCGGTCACCTGGAGGTCGCGGAGGTGATTCAGGATATGCCCTGAACCGAAGTCGATCAGCAGCCCGCGGTTACCGGATCGAATCAGGTAGACGTTACAGGTGTCCTCGAGCAGGAACAGGTGATCCGAAAGCTTTTCCGGTTTCGTATTCGGCCGGAAAGGACCTGGCTCACTTTCATCCGGTGCGAGGAACGGGACTCCTGCCGCCCCCGCTGTCGAACTCAGGAATGTCCTGCGCGAGGGCCGAGGCGGATTTGTATCACCGGGCATGGGGCGCTTCCATCGAAAGACTCGACCCCGCCGCCGTTCGTTACAAATCGCAATCGGGTAAACGTGTTCAGGCTCGCTCGTTGTCCAACAGAAGAGAACGAAACTCAGAAGCGGATGGAATCGATCAACAGCGCTCTCAAAAATTTTAGCGGGAACGTCGCAGCTCGATAGAAACGATCTCGGGAGGGCAGTTGAACCGGACGGGCACACCGGACGAGCCCACTCCAGGGCTCGTGTAGCCGTTCATCTTTCCCATTTTCCAGTGACCGTACGAATACTCTTTCGGGCAATCTGAATTATGTCGCAGGGAACCGACTATTGGAAATCGAATCTGGCCCGCGTGCGTGTGTCCGCAGAGGTAAAGGTCCACTCCCTCCGCCGCAGCTTGCCGGTAGAGTTCAGGTGAGTGAGCCAGCAGGATCTTGAAACCAGGGCGCGAGACACCCGTCAATGCGCCTTGAAGATCGTCAGTCTGAAAATCGAACGGATCATCCACGCCCGCGAGAGTGATCACATCCGATCCCTCACGAATCTCAACCGCCTCGTTGATCAACATCCGCATTCCCATATCTTCCAGAGCGTATGCGATTTCGGAAACATCATGATTGCCGAGAATGCCGTAAACGCCGTGCCTACTCGAAATAGTCGGAAGGAGAGCGCGCATACGGAGGTATACTTCCTCGCAAGGCCCATGATCCTCAAAACGGTAATCGCCGGTGATGACACACAGATCAGCCGGAAGATCCTTCACGACCTGAGTAACAGCCTCGACCAATCCGTCGATCTGATCGATGTGTAAGTCGGATAGATGAAGGATTCGAAATCCATCGAATGACGAGGGAAGATTCGGATACTCGAGTGATAGCTCGCGCACTTCAAGACGCAGCGTATTTTCGACGCCTACACGGTAGAGACCCGTCGCGCGCAAGGCTAAGTTGAGGATCGGCCTCACGAAAATTCGCTCGTGCCTGAACACAAACGATTTTTTGCGAAACCTCTGGCCCGTGCGCGCGAACTCCTGCTCTACCTTCACTCGGCGCCGCAGGCGTTCTTCCAGGGACCGTTCTTCAATTAGATACGTCATCAATGATTGCTGGCCCGAGCGCCTGATCTGAGTACGAGTTTGCGGACTACGAAGCAGCGAAGAATGCCCCTTCATGGTAAAGCACGACTACCCTCCGATGCAATTGAAACGCGACTAGGCCGTACCGGATTATGCCTTGTCATCGTACCGGAAAAATACCGCCGCCAATGCCGGAAGATCGATTGTAACCGAGTAGTCATGCCCGTGAAGCGGAACGGGAACTGTCCTAACTCCACCAAAGTTCCCGCGTCCGCTCCCACCGTACGTTGCTGCATCTGAGTTAAACAACTCGCGCCATGAACCCTTGAGTGGAACACCCGCCCGGTAATTCATCTGCGGAATCGCACTGAAATTGCACAGAACGAGAATCTCTTCCTCGAGCGAGCGGCCTTTGCGGAGATAAGCCAGGACATTTCGCTCGGCATCGTGTGCTTCGATCCATTCGAAACTGGCGTCACTGTGCTCGGCCGTATGCAGACCGGGCTCGGCCCGATAGAGCCGGTTGAGGTCTCCTAACATGAGGCGAAGACCGGAATGAGTTCCGAAATGCAGCAGCGCCCAATCCAGGCTCTTCTCATGTGACCATTCCGACCATTGCCCGAATTCACAGCCCATGAAGATCAGTTTTTTCCCGGGCAGCGAGTACATGTAACACAGCAGCAGCCGAACATTCGCGAATTTCGACCAGTTATCGCCGGGCATCTTCTGCAGCAACGATCCTTTGCCGTAAACGACTTCGTCGTGCGAGAGCGGAAGAATGTAGTTTTCTTTGAATGCGTAAACCGAACGAAACGTAAGTTCGCCGTGATGAAACTTGCGGAAGAGCGGGTCTTGCGAAAGATAAGCCAGCGTGTCATGCATCCAGCCCATGTCCCACTTGAATCCGAAGCCAAGGCCGCCCGCGTACGTAGGCCGCGAGACCATGGGATATGCCGTTGATTCTTCCGCGATCGTCTGCGTATCGGGATGTTCACGATACACAGCCTCGTTCATGCGTTTCAGGAAGCTGATCGCATCCAGGTTTTCGCGGCCACCGAGTTTATTCGGAGTCCACTCTCCCGGTTTCCGTGAATAGTCGAGATACAACATTGAAGCAACGCCGTCCACCCGCAGGGCGTCGGCATGATACTTGTCAAGCCAGAACAGTGCACTGCTCAGCAGAAAACTACAAACCTCACTCTTGCCGTAATCGAAAATGAAGCTGTTCCAATCCGGCTGAACACGGCGCTGAGGATCGGCCGGTTCAAATTCGTGTTTCCCGTCGAAACATCCGAGCCCGTGTTCATCGTTCGGGAAATGCGAAGGAACCCAGTCGAGGATGACGCCGATCCCGTTCTGATGAAACAGATCGATCAGCCGCATCAGATCCTGCGGCGCGCCATAGCGGCTCGTGGGTGCAAAGTACCCGGTAATCTGATATCCCCACGATCCATAGAACGGATGTTCCATCACTGGCATGAACTCGACATGCGTGAAGCCCATCTCCTTCACGTACGGAATCAGCTGGTCCGCTAGTTCTACATACGACAATGAGCGGTTACCCTGATCCGCGACTCGTCGCCACGAGCCAAGGTGCACTTCGTAGATCGAAATGGGCGCCTGCAGGCTGTTCACACCGGTCCGCTTCCTCATCCAGTCGTCATCGTTCCACTGATACGCCAGATTCCAAACGATGGATGAGTTGTGAGGCGCGATCTCATTGAAAAAGGCGAACGGATCGGACTTGTCTGCCGCGTAATCGCTCGATCGCGATTCGACGTGGTATTTGTATTTCGCGCCGACTGCGACACCCGGCACAAAACCGCTCCAGATGCCCCCGCCGGCCGGTGATAACCAATTTGTGTGCTTCTTCCACCAATTGAAGTCGCCAACTACGGTCACGGACTTCGCGTTGGGAGCCCAGACGGAAAAATGCGTTCCGCTGCCGTTCTCAGCAACGTGGGATCCAAGCACGTCAGGCAGCCTGGTATGAGTTCCCTCTTTAAAGAGATAGAGGTCGTTCTCGTTAAGTGATCGCGCCATTCGATTGATGCTTTATTGAAGCAAACCGAGAATGCCACGTAACGGAATGCGCACCCAATCGGGTCTGTTATTCAATTCGTAAGCGACTTCGTACAGTGCCTTCTGGAGAAGAAACGCATCCAACAAGATTCGCCTTTCACTCGCTTCAGCCGGAACGAACCGTTTGCCCTGAGCCGAACCGAAATATGCTTCCAGATAAGCTGCACTGACAGACACGAACCAGAATGCAGCCCAGGCTTCGACGGCGGCGACACGGTCGGGTTGCACTGTGAAACCGGGCACTTGGCCGAAAAGAGCGGCGTAGGCGGCGTATTGGAACGACCGCACCATCCCGGCGACATCACGCACCGCAAGCCCCTTACTGCGACGCTCGCTGAGGGGACGCGCCGGCTCGCCTTCAAAATCAATGATCATGAAGTCGCTTCCGGTGTAGAGGACTTGACCCAGGTGATAATCGCCGTGGAAACGAATTCGATCCGCTTCGATTTTCCGGTTGCGCAGGAATGAAACACGCCCTGATACAGCCGGTTCTTGCTCGATGAGCGTTTTCGCGTCCGGTCGCGCGTACTCAGGCAAGGTATTCGCCTTGGCCCTCAGCATCTGGAATGTTGTGTTGGACTGTTCGAGCATCTCACGGTACAGCGCTTCGCCATCCGCCTCCGTAAAAGGCTCCGGTGCGAACCAGGGTCCGCTGTCTGGGTCCGCAAGCGCAGTGTGCATTTCCGCTGTTCTCCGGCCGAGCAAACGCGCCGAATCAAGATAGGTTCCAAACAGTGGCTGAAGCTCTTGCGGGATGATTCCTGCTTCGAGCGGATGCTCGCTCGAAAGCGCAGGGGGACCAGCCTTTCGCTTCACGGCCTGATTGAAAAAATCGCCGAGTGATTCGAGCGTGTACTTCCAGGCGTCGCCTTGGTTGCGGACGAAATCCTGTAAGATGCAAACCGAGTATGGCTCGGTGCCAGCAGGCGGTTGGTATTGTAAGCTCGCCAGCACGGCGGGCGTGTTTTGAAAGCCATGTTCGGTGAGAAACGCTCCGATCTCGATATCAGGATTGACACCGGGCTCGATCTTCCGAAACAACTTTAAAATGTAGCGGTCGCCAAAGATGACTGATGTGTTGCTCTGCTCAGCGCGGGAGACGGAGCTTGGCAGATCGAAATTCGCTTCACCTTCAAATGCGCTGGTGCGAGTTGCAACCCATTCACCTTTCCCCTGCTTCAGTGGCACTTTACCCGTGATTGCTTCAAGCAGCCATCTGCGACATCTTTCGTCAGACAAAGCATCAACCAGGACACCCTCCTGGCCGTCGCCCGTCCGATATGTCCCAACGATCTCCGCCCCCGCAACGGGCGTGTTGCCCTCCGCACCCACCGCGAAATGGACGGCAATGATATATGTGTCATCGCCCCCATGTTCGTATTCGATCCTCACCACGGTTACGACCGATCGAATCTCCGGAACCGCAAGCAGGTCTTCGACGATGGCGCTGCGTATCGTGCGCGTTTTGGACCGATACCAGCGCCGGCTCGCAATATAGGCCGGCAGAAGCTGTTCGAGTTCCTGGACCTGCAAGCCTTGGAGTGTTTCAAGAGACGGAATGTGGATTACTGGAACGTCGCTAGAACTGCGGGCTGGGGTCTTGAAATGAGACGCCATACTGTTTTCGACTCGGAAGTCAGTGCACGCTTTCACAGGAAGTATTCAAAATCCGTCTCGACACGGAGACGTTTTCTGAGTACAAATAAATGGCCCGGGAGACTCGAAGGGTCGAGCTCCACGTAATTGCGGCGTCCCGTCCACATGTAGCGCGCGCCCGTGAGCATATCGTGGGCCTGGTACGGCCGGTGTTCGTCAATTCCGAGAACATCCAGGGCCAAGTTCACGAAACCGGATTGCGTGTGATGAGGATCCAGATTGACGACCACGAGGACAACATTCGTTCCATCCGGCGTTCGTTTGCTGTAGCAGATGAGCTGGTCGTTATCGACCGGATGAAAATCCAGCAGCCAGTCGCTTTGCAAAGCGGCATTCGCCCGCCGCGTTTTGTTTACCACCGAAATTAATTCGCGGAGACTGTCCGGCTGCTCCAAGTTCCAATGCCGGATCTGATACTTCTCTGAATCCAAATACTCTTCGCTGCCGGTGCGTACCGGCCTACCCTCCAGCAGCTCGAAAGCAGGGCCATAAATTCCGTAATTGGCGCCAAGTGTGGATGCGAGTAAAAAGCGGATGACAAAAGCCGCCCTGGTGCGCAACTGTAGGAATTCAGTCAGGATGTCTGGCGTGTTCGGCCACTGGTTCGCGCGGAAGAACTCCCGCACCGGCGTCTTCGTCAACTCCGTGAGATAGGCAATGAGCTCCGCTTTCGCGTTTCTCCATGGGAAATACGTGTACGACTGGCTGAATCCCAGCTTCGCGAGACGGTACATAATCTTCGGCCTCGTAAACGCTTCGGAGAGGAACAGCACTTCCGGGCGCTCCCGTTTCAACTCGGTAATGCACCACTCCCAGAACGGGAAAGCCTTCGTGTGCGGGTTATCCACTCGAAAGATCGTGACGCCCTGTTCTATCCAGAAAGAGAAAACGCTCTTCAGCTCCTTCCATAGCTCGCGCCAATTCGGCGTTTCGAAATCGAATGGGTAAATGTCCTGATATTTCTTGGGCGGATTCTCCGCATATTGAATGGTCCCGTCCGGACGCTGCCGAAACCATTCCGGGTGCTCCTTCACGTATGGATGATCCGGGGAGGACTGAAAGGCAACATCCAGCGCAATTTGTATTCCGAACTCTGAAGCTTTCCGGACCAGACGCCGGAAATCGTCCAAGGTTCCCAGTTGCGGATGAATTGCCTTGTGACCGCCTTCTGCCGAACCGATGGCCCACGGACTGCCGACATCATCCGGCTCGGCCGTCGTAGAGTTGTTCTTGCCTTTACGGAATTGCTGCCCGATGGGATGAATAGGCGGCAGATACACGACATCGAATCCCATCTCAGCGACGTAAGGCAGGCGCGCTTCGCAATCGGCAAACGTGCCATGCGTACCTGGATGCCTCCCAGCCGAACGCGGAAAGAATTCATACCAGGAACTGAAGCGAGCGCGAACCGGATCCACCACGATCACCAGCTCACGACCTAATTCGCTCGCAAAGCGTCGGTCCGGATACAAAGCCATCAACGCGTGTAGCGCCACGTCGGTCGCGATGCCCCGCTGCTGCACCGGGGCGCCGCCGGACTCGAGCAGATGGGCGCGCTCTTCGAGAAACTGCCGGTCCGTACCGTGCGCTCGGGCGGCAGCCTCTCTCACCAACCCGGCGCCAATCTGATAGTCAATGGCCGTATCCGTTTCTGCCGCGATCCGTTTTTGCAGATCGCGCCGCCATGTCTCCCAGTGATCCACCCAGGCGTGGATGGTGTACCGGTAACGGCCCAGCTCCGTAACGGGAAATTCCGCGAACCAGCGATCGTTTACGAGCGCCTGCATCGGACGCTCCATCCAATCGGAAGAACTCTCTTTACGGAAAAGCAGCCGGGCTGAAATCGAATCGTGTCCGTCGGTGAAAATGTCAGTCTCGACACGCACCAGATCACCGACCGTTCTTTTTGCCGCAAAGCGGCCGCCGTCCACCTCGGGAGAAACTCCCTCAATCATCACCCTGCGGCGTCCCTCGAACTCCGGACGGTCAGGGATCGACTCTAGGGCATCCTCTAAAGTGCTGGTTTTCGCAGCCATCCACCATGGGACAGAGCAAAACGCCCTGTGGTTACTCTCAGCTTGCAGCCAGCGGTGCCGTTGGCTGGCGTACCCGTCCGATCAACGTCTTATAGAGCGCGATTGTCTGGCCCGCAATGGCCGACCAGCTGAATGTCTCCTCTACGCGCTTCCGGCCAGCCTGTCCAAAGCGCTTACAGGTCTCCGGGTCTGCCAGAAGCTTCGAAACTTTTTCGCCCAGATCCCGAGCAAATTTGTCGGGCTCCGTCGGAAATCCGGTTACGGGATCCTGGGCAAAAGGCACCAGGTATCCGGTCTCGCCATCAACAACCACTTCCTTGATGCCCCCGGTCGCACTAGCGACCACCGGCGCGTGACAGGCCATTGCTTCCAGGTTGATGATTCCGAACGGCTCGTACACGGATGGGCAGCAGAAAACCCGGGCGTGGCTGTACAACTGAATCACCTCCGGTTTCGAAACCATTTTCTCGATCCAGAGAACGTGTTTATTGACCCCCCGAATCTGCTCAACTTTGGCCCGCATCTCCGCGGCGATATCCGGAGTATCCGGTGCGCCCGCGCACAGCACGACCTGTGTGTCAGGCGGCATATGGTGGATGGCGTCTACCAGGTGCGTCACGCCCTTCTGCCTGGTAATTCGTCCGACGAATAAAACGTAAGGACGGTTCGGGTCCACGCCATACTCACCTAGCGCGGTCGTATCTTCCGTATATCGATACTCTTCGAGATCAATCCCGTTGTAAATGACGTGCACTCGTTCGGGTGGCAGTGGATAAACCCGCAGAATGTCTTCTTTGGTCCCTTTCGAGACGGCAATCACGGCATCGGCATCGAGGATGGCTGTCCGTTCCATCCAGGAACTCATGGCGTACCCGCTCCCGAGTTGCTCGGATTTCCAGGCTCGAAGCGGTTCCAAGCTATGCGTAGTGAGCACAAACGGTACGTTGTAGAGCTTCTTGGCCAAAAACCCCGCCATCGATACGTACCAGGTATGCGTGTGCACGACGTCCACACCCGCAAGCGCCTTTACCTGAGTCAAGTTCAGGCTGAATGCCTCGAGCGCCCCTTTGAATTTCTCTTTCGTGCCGTTCGTGATCTCACTCCAGGGCTCCTCCCCGCGCACGTGCAGATTGCCTTCGTCGACCCGCTGCTTGCCCCAGCAATGCACCTCTACTTCAATCTTCTTGCTCAACTCCCGGCTCAAATATTCCACGTGGACGCCCGCCCCGCCATACACATTCGGCGGATATTCGCGCGTAAAGAGACCTGCTCGCATGGACCGTTCGCTCCCCCCGCAAAATACCACGCTAGGTGTCTCAGTTGCAGGCTACGAGGCGATGGTTTACTATCTGTTACAAGGCTGGATCGCGGCGCATGCGCCTGACCTTCTCGTTTTTTCTCTCGACACTCGTACTTTCGGCCGCCGGCAGCACCGAGTCACCCACCTTTAATCGGGACGTTGCTCCCATCCTCCAGGAACACTGTCAAACATGTCACCGGCCTGGTGAGGTCGCACCCATGCCTCTTCTCACCTACCGGCAGACGCGCCCGTTTGCGGCAGCGATTAAGGAAGCGGTAAGTTTGCGAAAAATGCCGCCCTGGTTCGCCGACCCTCGTTACGGCCATTTTGAAAACGATCGCCGCCTTTCGCAGAAGGACATCGATACGCTTGTCGCCTGGGCGAAGAACGGAGCGCCTGAAGGTGACGCGAAGGACTTACCGCCCCCACGCCAGTTCATAGACGGTTGGAATATCGAGAAGCCGGATCTGGTTCTGCAGATGCCTGCCGAGTTTCAGGTTCCAGCTTCCGGCACCATCGACTACCAATACATTCTTGTTCCTGGCCGATTCGAACGCGACACCTGGGTCCAGATGGCGGAAGTGAGGCCCGGCAATCGAGCACTCGTTCATCACGTCGTCGCTTTCGTGCGACCGCCTGGATCGAAATGGCTGGCCGGCATCAAACCGGGTGTGCCGTACGTTCCTCCAAAAGAGGAATCGGACATGGGCAATGCCGGTTTCCTGGTCGGCTACGCGCCGGGCCTGCCTCCGACTGCCCTGCCCCCAGGCCGCGCGAAACTCATTCGCGCTGGGTCCGACATCATTTTCCAAATGCATTACACGGCGAACGGTAAAGCGGGGACCGATCAGACCCGGATCGGGCTCAAGTTTGCGGATGACTCTGAGGTAAAGGAACGCGTGCTGACGTTGACTGCATCAAACCACGACTTCACCATTCCGCCGGGTGAAGCCAACGTTCAGGTGGAATCTAGTTTCGAATTCGGCGATGCCACCCGCATCGTTTCATTCCTTCCGCATATGCATTTGCGCGGAAAGGATTTCGAATATCAGGCGATCTATCCGACCGGAGAAACGCAGACGTTGCTGAAAGTCCCGAACTACAGTTTCAGCTGGCAGCTTGTGTACGTGCCGTCGGGCGACATCATCATCCCTAAAGGCACGAAACTGCATTGCACCGCCCACTTCGATAATTCGGCGAACAATCCTGCGAATCCGGATCCAACGAAGACCGTCCAATGGGGAGATCAGAGCTGGGACGAAATGATGATTGGTTTCTTCGACGTGGTGTTTGACAAACATGCAGATCCCCGGAAGCTGTTCGTGGAAAAGGCGTCTACAAAGAAAGTGAGCGAGTAAGCCGGGGCTCACTCGCTTACGATGAGGAAAGAGTGTCAGCGCACATCACCTCACAGCCAACGCTCACGGTAGAAGAGTTCGAACGCGACTACGGTTGTGAAAAGCCGCATTACGAGTTTTGGCGTGGAGAAGCTGTGCAGAAATCTACGCCGACGTGGATGCACGGCCTTTTACAGCGCATCATCATGCAGTTGCTCAATGCGTCTGGTTACAAAGCGGGTTCTGAAGTAAAGCTAAAAATTGAAGCCACCTTTCATCCAGTTCCCGATATAATCGCCACGCGCGGACTCGTCGAGCAGCCTTATCCAACCAAGGCGCTCGAGGTAGTTGTTGAGATACTCTCCCCAGAGGATTCGATGTTCCGTGTCCTCACGAAATGCAGGGCTTATCAGAACTGGGGCTTTGAGCACATCTACGTTGTCGATCCAATGGAACGGATCGTTTTTCGCTGGGTCGAAACCCGGCTGGAACAGGTCGACACTCTTGCCGGCATCGCCACTTTTGAGATCTGGAAAGCATTGGATGCGGAGCTACGGTAATTGACCCGCCGGACGTGCTTTCTCTCCTTGCTTGGCTGTTCCGCTCTGTTGAACGCGCAGACGCAAAATTCATCTGACGGAGATTGGGTTTGCCCGATGGATCCGGACGTTCGCTCAGTGGCTCCAGGCACCTGTCCGCGCTGTGGAATGAAGCTGGTGCTGCACATTCCGGAACGCACTGAATATAGGCTGGAGCTTTCGCACTCACCCGATCTCCTACGCCCGAACGTAGCTGCCACTCTGAACTTCCGAATCATTAATCCCGAAACGAATCAGCCGGTAAACCGCTTCGAACTCGTGCATGAAAAGTTGATGCACGTCTTCCTGGTCAGCCAGGATCTCGAGTACTTCGCACACGTGCATCCGACGTTCGAACGCGACTGCTTCCGGCTGGATGTGCGCTTGCCGCTAAGCGGCATGTACCGTGTGCTTACGGACTATTATCCGGCTGGATCTGTTCCCCAACTCTCCGTAGATACGTTTTTCGTAGCGGGACCGTCCCGGCCGGCTCATCTGAAAGCTGATCTGAAGCCTTGCCGGTCGGAAAATCTCACGGCTACGCTCGCGACGGATCCGGCTGAGCCGGTCGCTGGGCTCGAGACGAAACTGATGTTCACACTCGATCCCGCGGAAGGTCTCCAGCCCTACCTCGGCGCTTGGGGGCATATGCTTGCCGCCAGTGAAGACCTGATCGATCTTCTGCACGTTCACCCCTTCCTGGCAGATGGGAAAAGCAAGGCGCAGTTCAACGTCATTTTTCCCCGCGCGTGTACGTATCGAATCTGGACCCAGTTCCAGCGCAACGGCAAGGTGAACACCGTTGTCTTCACGTTGCCGGTTACGAGTCTCTAGACACTTCAACCCGCCACGGCAGCTCCGATCTGTGTCACCGTGCCGCCATAGCCGAACAAGGCATCCGCTACGACTAGAATCGCCGCAAACAACGGAGCTGTCTCGGGATCCTCCTTCCCCAGAAGAATGCAGAGTTTAAAAATGCGGATCGGGCGCGGCACGATGCTGTTAGCCATAGCCCAACCCTGATTCTTCTGACCACTCACAGCGATGGCGCGCAATGTGCCCAGCCCCAACGCAGATAGCCCAAGTCCAAAGCCCGTGTTCAGTATCGGCCCCACGAATGGTTTGAATTCCGATTGCGACCCCGTGAACGAGGTAAAGATGGTGTTAGCCGCCAAAGGAACGATGTTACCGGCCCAATTCGCGACACTCCACTTCTGAGCCGTGCTCCAGGACCCGTCAATAAACACCTTCCAGGGTGCGCCGAAAAATTGGCGCAGCACCCCTAAAGCGATATTGGTCCAGGAAAGGAATTTGATCAGTAGCTCGGGAGGGTTGTCGGCAAAGGCCAAACTGTCGCAAGCTGTCGCTATGTACGCGTCCACAAGGTTGCAGAATCCTGCAGTTACCCCCATAGTCACGAATACCTGAGGAGGCACAGGCGACCGAAGCATGGCGGATTTCGCATCGAGCGAGCGCGCTTCTGCT
>JAFAUR010000394.1 GCA_019243205.1 Acidobacteriaceae bacterium
ATCCAAAAGACCCGGTCAAGGCGGCTCAGCATCGGTCGCCGACGTTTTCGCTTCGGCACCGCGATTTGCTGGTGTAGGGCGAGCACCTCCAAAGAGAGGTCAAGGCGACTGCGAAAGAAAACCGAGAAGGCGGCGAGAATTGCGCCAATGATCTCCATCACAAAATCAGCTTTAGCATGCGGGGACAATGTCCTCGGCCAGCGCGTCTTCGCTCGGCAACCGTTGATCTCACAAGTTCGCCGACTTTTGACTACACACAACCGCTACGCCGGACCTGTCACGCAACTCAATTATGAAGGCAAAGCAGAAACTATGCGCGGCACATCATATAACTTATTGGTGCGAAATCTGTGTCCGTCAACCGGGATTTCTCCGCTTACGTGCCGGTCTACGGATTAGCCGTAGATATATTCGACGCTCTACTCCGAGCAAAGCAGACAGAGGCAGTACGAAAGCCACTTGCAAGTGAAGACGGTCTATCAGTTGACGCAATTGTTACATGAGTCGTACTCATTCAATCCGGTTCGCAAAGAGAAAAATACACTCTAAGTGGTTGTTTTGGCGTAAGGTATCCCCAAGGTGTCCATAATGCCCTTCATATATCCAATGGCCAATATTTTGCCGCCAATGGAGTACCCGGGACGATCGTTCCTCTCACCGTCAAGCGTTGGGGCGTGATCTGGGCGGATCGGGCCAGCGAATCCACAATCGTGGTATGTCTGCAACATACGAACCAGGTCCGTTGGGCCGTTGTCGTGAAAGGTCTCGACGAAGTGCTCGCGTGTGCCGGCGACGTCACGGAAATGCACAAAAAAGATCTTGTTCTGAGCACACCATTCCCGCACTAACGCGGTAAGGTCCCCTCCCATCAACTTGAAGTTCGCTTGACAGAATGTGATTCCATTCGCCGCGCTCGGCATCAGCCTGAGAACTTGCCGAAAGCTTTCTGCACTGGTCAATATGCGGCCGATACCGCGTAACGGAGAGATGGGTGGATCGTCCGGGTGGAGTGCCATCTTCACTCCATGCTGCTCCGCAACCGGAATGATTGCCCTGAGGAAGTATTCCAGATTGTCCCAAATGGTCTTTTCGCTAATCTGCCCCCATGGTGTCAGCCCTTGCTTTTCTGCATCACTTTGCCGGAACTCGCTGACTAAAGCGCCGCCTCTGCCAGCGACATTGACTTGAGTGCGATACCAGCCCAGGCCGCCCATCCAGTTGTAACAAATGAGACGGACACCGAGTTGTGAGAGTGCTCGGATGGCAGCGATATAGTTTTCGATCTCCTCGTCGCGTCCCGCGAGGCCCAATTTGATCTTTTCCGCTGGTACCGGATGGCTCTCAACACCCGCAAAAACTAGGCCCGCGCTCTCGAGATTCGACTTGACGACCCGAAGAGCACCTGAATACAAATCGCGGTCAATGCTTCCGAGAATTGGAGAGACATTGAAGAACGCATGAGTTATGCCGACTTGTCTCGCGATTCGAATCTTATGTTCGTCTCCGGGATAGAATAGCTCGGCGAGTTGCATGCCCGCAGTATTGGTTCTACGCCGGTCTACTTCGCTCATATACTGAGAAACATAATTTCACAGTCGCTTGTGCTTCTCAAACACAGCAACGGGATCTTCCCCACGCGCGAACTCCAGCCGAGCCTCGTTTTCGATACCGACGATTCGTTCGCATTCGGTGAGCACTGGCATGGCTAAGTCCTTCGGAATTACCAGAAGACCATCGAAGTCGCCGAAGATGAAGTCGCCCGGGTTGACGATTACGTCAGCGGTAGTTTCGCCGTCCAATCTCACCGGCACCTGATATTCCAGGAGTTGCCAGCGCCCGAAGGCCTCGATGGGCGTACGATAACGAGTGAAAACCGGGAATTGCATGGCATTCAAGAAACTGCAATCTCGCGTTCCACCGTTGATGATTGCGCCAACGGCGCCGTGGGCTGCGGCGCTTGTTGCGCTTAATTCACCATAGATGGCTACCGGATAGGGCGTGCCACCGTCACGAACTTCGATACACGGACGCGTCATCTCGCGTATCATTTTCAGGCGGCGGTAACGGACCTCCGTGTTTTTCTCGCAACTTGGTGTGCCTTTGACCGTAAACGCTGGTCCGGCGAGTTTGATCTCGTCCTTCAATGGCATGAAGCTGTGCGACAACACCTGATCTGGATAGCCCAAATGTTCCAGAACATCGTAGATCACTCCGCCGTAGAGCTGCTTGTATCGGTCGCAGATTTGCTCTGTTTCGTTCATAAATTAGAATCTCCTGCTGCTTATCAATGCGTCAGAATGCCGCCGTCCACGTAGAGAGTGGCACCTGTTACGTAAGAGGCCTCTGGCGAAGCAAGGAACACAGCGGCCCCTGCTATTTCCTCGGGACTTCCGATCCGTTTCAGCGGTATCTTCTCAAGCACGCGATGAAGTCTTTGCTGGTTTGTTAGGACCTGGCGATTCATATCAGTCGAGATTGCGCCCGGCGAAATCGCGTTGACCCGGATGCCGTACTCTGCCAGCTCGAATGCCAGAGAGCGGGTCATCATCTTGACACCGCCTTTAGTGATCGAATAGATCGAGCGATCGAGCAAAGCGACGGAATCGTGAATGCTTGCGATATTGAGGATGATCCCCCCGCTTTTCTGTTGAACCATCTGCCTGGCAGAACACTGCGCGAGAAAAAACGGTCCCTTTAGATTCACGCCGACGGTGAGATCCCAGTTGCACTCCCTTGCGTCGAGAAACTTCTCATGGAATTGAATTCCAGCATTGTTCACCAGAATGTCGAGTGCACCGAATTCGTCGACTGCTTTCTTTACCAGAAGCTCATGATTCTCAAGGATGGAAATGTCGGCCGGGACGAACTTACACCCCGCACCACAGAGAGCGGCCGTTTTCTCAACGGCGATCGAGTCACGGTCGTTCGCGACAACAGAAGCACCGTTATCGACGAATGCCTGCGCAATGGCGCGACCGATGCCACGTCCAGCACCTGTGACTAGAGCCACTTTCCCTTGCAGTTTCATGACTCCTACAGCGATGCGCCTTGCAACGCGTTGTTCGAGGCTGTGGCGAATCCCGGACGAGATGGATCACGCATGAAGATAAAAATCATCAGAGCGGCTATCACTTGCAGTGAGCCGGCGACAACGAACACAGGAGAGTATCCCAAGCGGGTCACTAGAAATCCAATCAGCAGGTTGAATAGGACGCCGCCAGCACTGCCTGCACTTCCAATCAGCCCCTGTACTGACCCCACAACGCTTTCATCGAATACATCAGCAACAAGAGTGGCGGTATTAATAAACCAGATGAAGCAGAGGAACCCAGCAGCAGAAATAAGAGCGATGGCCGCACCTGTTGAAGCTGTGCGGCTGGTGAGAATGCTCAGGGGCGCGAAAAAAGCAGCCGCATAAAGAACCCGGCGACGTGCCTGAGCGGGCCCCAGACCGCGCCGGATTAATCGATCGGAGACCAGGCCGGCGAAGATGCCCCCGAGATCAGCGGCTACGAATGGTATCCACGCGTACAGTCCGATTTCCGCAAGACTGAATCCTCGAGCTCGCTTGAGATACTCCGGGATCCAAAAGAGGTAAAAGTACCACACGGGATCGGCAAGCAACCGAGCGAAAAAGAGGCCAAGTACGTTTCTATCCCGCAAAAGGCTGAGCCAAGAGCGACCAGTTATGTTCGTGGCGGTGGAAATAGCGTGATGGTTCTCAGGGCGCCGGTAAAGGAGCAGCCACACCGACACCCAGACAAGGCCGCATGCGCCAGGCATGATGAAGGCGTAGCGCCATCCAAATCGGAGAGTTATAAGCGCGATTAGCGGGGGAGCGATTATTGCTCCGATGGCGCTGCCCGACGAATAAACTGCAACCGGTAAACCGCGTTCCGATTTCGGGAACCACGCGGTGGTCGCGCGCAGAGCGGCGGGATAATTTCCGGGCTCGCCGATTCCCAGGAGAAATCGAGCCGCGCCGAGGCTAAATGCTCCTTGTACGACGCTGTGTAGCATGGTCGCTATCGACCACCAGGTAATGCAAACAGCCATTCCGATGCGCTCGCCGACTTTGTCGACGAAGATTCCTCCTACTGTGTACATCACCGTATAGGAGAAGAGAAAAGCGGATACGATGGCCGAATATTCTTCGGCACTCATGTGGAATTGGTCGCGCAGCATCGGCGCAAGAATGGATAAGGTCTGGCGGTCCATATAGTTCAAGACCGTAGAAAGGGTGATCCAAAGGATCACGGCCCAGCCCACTCTGTTGTGCCACGATCGTGGCATCAGCGGGAACCCGCTATCTTGACGCTACGGATCTCGTAAGGTCGAATAGTCTTCGAAGCATTCATAGGCTCTTCCAGCAAGTTCACCGGGGCACTTTCCACTGTCTTGCCCAGGAATTTGAGGACAAGCGGGGCGCTGACGCCTTCGTTTTCGTACCATCTCGCAATCAGATTGGTTCCGCGTCCTTGTTTTTTCAAGGCGCTGAAAACCAGCGAGTCATTCGAGGTCTTAAGGAAGCTCTGGGAGGCGGGCAGCGTTTTCGCGGATATATCGTCGACCACCTCGATTGGCAGGAGAGGGTTATTGAGATCGCGTCCGAGCCGATAGACTTTATTCTTTTTCCAGTCTCCGACAGCGGAACCGATAGAATAATGCGCCACATAATCGCCAGCTGGCGGATAGTGCATCGAGTCGACTTGGTCGCCACTTACTACTTTGGCGGACGTAAAGCGCGTCCCTCGAACCATTTCGCCGCGAAAAACGCCGCCGTCGAGGCGAATGAATTGATGATCAGTTGACAAGTTCAACCCCCAATTCGAGTCACCGGCGTAAATCCAGTCAAGAACGTGGCGAGAATTCAGCCATGATTCCTTAGTAATTTCATCCGCGAGGTGGGGACCTGACCCGGGAATCAGGTTGTCGGCTGAGTTTGACCCGAATGGAACACCGTATTCGATTTGCGCATTCTGAATCTGATACGGAACGATTTGTTCGATTCTGATTGGCCGAGAGTGACGCCAGTGAATCGTGTTTTCGATATCAAGCCGTTTCAATTCTTTCCAGAGGCTTAAGCGTTGCGTGAAAGTCGTATCGGCGATCCGCCCGGTGACTTGCATGGTAGCCCTTACGGCGTTGTTCTCCTCTAGTTTTATGTCGTCGATGCTGGAGTACAACGTGCGTCCAGTCAAGGGCTCGATACCGACATAGTTGCCGCCGCGCTCTTCCTGGGCGGAGATCTCCATGTCCTTAGCGACGTCACGACCTAGCTCCTTGTCAAATAGAGTCACCCGGCCTGTCGCGCGATCAATGGTGACGCGATAAAAGTCGTTTTCCATGACATCAGAACCAAATGGGCGCCGAGGTTCCTTCATGTCATTCGGATCGTCGAGCGTGACGCGAGCCGTAGCGGGAAGACTCTCGTTGGATGACGCGGGCTGCACGTAGTAAGTCTTGTAGCCCATGGAAGGAACAGCGCGGGCGACGAACGACAATTCCAGTGCGCGTGAGATGTTCTCACTGTATTGATCTACGTGATACGGAACGTCGTGCCCATCGGCGTCAACCAATCTCATTCCCGCTTTGAATTCGCTGATCCGGGCAGGCACAACATCGCCGTAGATGGTCACATGCGCCTTGACGATATCGTCGCGCTGCCAACCTTCGGAATTGAAAACAACGATTGGAAAGCTATGTTCTACGGGGTTGCTAACGCGCTCGGCGATGTTACGAAGAGAGTCACGCAGTATTTCTCCGCCCGCGATAATTGCGAGTCGCGAGTAACTCGCCTTCCGCTCGTCGCCGACTGCACCACCTTGTCCATCGTGGTTGTGATCGGTAGATTCGATGAGCTTCTTCCACAGCATGTCGAACTCTTCTTCCGGATAATCGGCGTAACCCAGCGCGTAGTTGATGGATGCAAACTTCTCGGCAGCTTCCAGCGTGGCTGTTGCCGGTACCACAAGCGGCCACATATGTGGAAGGGAAGAAATAATGTTTGGCCACGAGTTGGGGATCTCTCCTTTAAGTTCTGGAATGTCGGACATTCCCGAGACTTTCTTGAAATACTCATCCGGAGTAGCAAATGAAAAGTGCAGGTTAGGTAAGTCCTTGTTCAGGGTTGCAAGATTCGGGATCAACTGCGGGCTTGGTGCATGCAAATCGCTGCCCCAATGCATCAAGATTGGCGCTGGTGTATTTCCGGTAACCTCGGCAAGATCCTTTGTGATTGCTTCCAGGCGAGCAGGAGTTACTTCTTCGCTCAGGCCCAGCTTGGAGCCCCAGCCATAACCTTTGAAGCTGAACCAACTAAGCGTCTCCGAGCCATCCGGAGCTACCCACCTGAATAGTGGATGTCCGGGCGGTCCCATACGGGTCATGACCATGTAAGGAGTTTGGGCTAACTTCAGGATTTGGGGGTACTGCGGGGTGTAGCCCGGCAAGTCACCTAAATTCGCGGTCAGCGGATCAACACCAAAGACATCATGTGCATAGCGCTTGCCGTAAATCAGATTGCGGGCGGCTACCTCGCCGTCGGGAACATCCTGAAAGATGGCTGCCCACTTGGGAGAGATTTCCACGCGCCCTTCGCGGACCAGTCGCTTGAAGTCCTCCAGATCAGGAGTGTTCTTATGACTTTCCACATAGTTCGCGACAAAGTCCTCGTCCTCCAAGAGGAAGCGGAAGCTGGGATTTTGTTTGGCGATAGAGATCGCTTTGGCAATGATTCGATTTCCACGCGCGAGACATTCTTCCCTAGTGCCACCCCAGAAAAAATCCAGGTGCGAGAACGGAACCACATACACTGCGCGACCATCAGCCGGCCGCGCGTGAGCAGGCGCGGCGGACAACAGCGAAACGGCTGCAAGCGCAGAAATTCCGAGGAGATATGTTTTCATAAAACTGTGTGCTTCAGATTAGGTCAGAACAGAAATTTCAACGCGAGTTGAACAACACGCCCATCCGAAGCGGAGCTGATGACCCCAAAAGTGCTCGTGCCAAAGGTTGTTCCCGGGCTGCCGAAATTGACATTATTCAGCCCGTTGAAGAACTCCCCTCTCAATTGGGCGTTGTAGCGTTCAAAGAAGTACGTGTTTTTGACGATTGAAAAATCGAAGTTAGAAGTGCCCGGAGCAAAAACATCCGGGAGCGTGCGTGCTGTATTGCCAAACGTGAATGCAGCCGGTTGAGAGAAGACTGACGTGTTGAAATATTGATTCAGCCTGTTCTCGATGGAACCGCTGAGCCCAGCGCTGGTCCCGTTATTGTTGGGTCTCGAGCCCCCACCGAACGAGTTCGTTTGATTGACTGAGGTGGTGAGTCCGAGAGGTGTCCCGTTCTGGAATGTCGCGACTCCGTTCACTTCCCAACCGGCGACCAATTTGCCGAGGGCACCGCGCGTAGAACCTAAGAAGGTTTTGCCCGGCCCGAACGGAAGCTGATACGTAAAACTTAGGACGAAGCGCTGCGGTACGTCGAAGTTCGCAAGCGACCTTTCCGCCCGCAGATTGTTGCTGTCCTGTATGCCGGGGTTGGCGAAATTGATGGCCAGCCGGGAACCGACATCGGAAATGGCCTTAGAGAAGGTGTAGGCTGCTAATAGGTTCAGACCGTTTGCAAAACGTCGTTCCGCCTTGACTTGGAGTGCGTGATAAATGGAGTCACCTTCCCGGACCGCGCGCATGTTCACACTATTGAACTGCGGAAACGGTCGTAGCAACTGGCCGTAAGCTACCGTGGGACCGGTCAGAGGACCGGTCGTTACGATGCCGTAGAGGGGATTAGGAACTTGCCGCAAAAGCGCTGACCCTTGCGACAAGTACTGATCAGGCAATTGGTCAGCTTGTATGTCTACTGGTAAATAAGTGCCCTTGTTGCCTGCGTATGCCAGATCGATCAGGAAGTTACCAGGCAATTGCTGTTGCAGGTCCAGATTCCATTCCTGGGCGTAGGAACTGTGGTCGTTATGATAGACGCTAACTAAGTCCTGGCCGAGCTGGCTAACCGCGCCTTGACTGCTGCCCGGGGGGGTTGTTATCCCATTCGGAAATGGATTGCTGAGGACCCCTGCCGGTGTGATGCCACCGTTTAGTGAACTGGTGAAAGTCGTCGTCGTGAAAAAACCCGACGCTCCCAGATTAGTGCCCTGGTCATCGCCAGTAGAAGGCAAATAGAACAGTCCATAGCCACCGCGCAGGACGGTCTTGTTGGCAATTTGATAACCAAATCCAAAGCGAGGCCCGAAGTTTTTCCAGTTTGTCGTCTTCTGTCGTGTGCCGTTACCGCCGACGCCCGGAAATTGTAGGGCGCCAGTGAGGCCGGGAAACCCGATTTGCGGTCCGATGGGGTTTGGAGCAGCAGGATTGAACCAGCTCAAGCGGTTGTATCTTTCATTTCGCGCAGTTTCAACTTCGTATCTCAAGCCGATGTTGAGGGTGAGCTTTGACGTGACTCTATAGTCATCTTGGAAATAGCCGGCGCCATAGCGGTAGGATATAGAGATGGCCGGCGTGTTATCGACGGAGCCCGACGCGGGATACCCGAGCAGGAAGGACGCGATGCTGTTGCCGGAAGTGGCGCTTGCAGCGAGAGGATTAGCCTGCGTGAATGCTGCCGTGAAGTTGAATTGTGGCTGCGGCGAATTCGGCTGCAGTTCTCCGATCGGGATGAACCGGTAATCTGCTCCAAATGTCAGTGTCTGCTTCGATAAAACCTTAGTGAAGTTGCCTTCCCAAGAATGTGTGTTGTCACCACGCCGGATCAAGTCCTGACTTTCCGGCGCGAGTGCCCGGTAGCCGGACGGCTGGAAGGATGGCAACGCATCCACCGGGAGTTGAGGTCCAAGCGAAGCGGGGAAACCGAGCGTGGTCAGATCAATACCGTAACCCGCTGGTACCTTGTTCACAAACTGACGCACGAACCCGTAGCGAAACTCGAATATGAATGTGGGAGTGATGACTCTTGTGTAGTCGAGCGCCGCGTTTCGCGCGTTGTAAATGAGCGGAACGCCTCCCCCGCCGGGGTTCACCCACCCGGCATTGTCGTGAAAGAAGTCGTATGCGCCCCTGGAGTTGTCAGCATATGCGAAACGTCCGAAAATGCGGTTCCGTTCGTTGATGGTGTGATCGATACGTACACTGAACTGATCTTCGATGTTGGGAACGTCAGCGCTCCCAAAGAAGTTATTCGCTCCTGAAATCGGATTTCCAGTGGCGTTGGGAGCCGGGTACAGCGCGATCGCTTTCATCGCCACAGGATCAAGACGGCTGGTGGGAACCATATTATTCGCGAATGGCGTGCGAATGTATTGTCCGGGAGCAGAGGGATTTGGCCTGGTGCTCAGAGGATCGTAGATTGTAATCAGTTGGTGAGCGCTGTTGAACGTTTGCGAAAAGTCCCCTCTGTCTTGTGCCAGCGTAGGTATTGTAAAAGTCTGAGTGAGGGCGTGGCGATCTCGCAGCCCTTCGTAATTTACGAACCAGAACGTTTTGTTGCGGCCGTTGTAAACGCCTGGGATAATCACCGGACCACCTGCCGCGCCGCCAAATTGATTGGTGTGCTCGCCCGGGCGAGCGATCCCATTCAGATTGTTGAACCAGTTATTGGCATCCAGGTGCGTATTGCGCAAGAAGTCGTAAAGTGACCCGTGTAGATCGTTCGTGCCAGATTTCGTCACGATGTTGACAACGCCGCCGCCTGTTCGACCGAACTCGGCCGAGAACGAATTGGTTTGGACTTTAAATTCCTGAACGGTGTCCACGACGGGAACGTAAGCAGGCGCATTGTAAAGCGCCGCGTTCGCAGGCACGCCGTCAATCAACGTCTCGTTTGTCACGACCTGGCTTCCGCTGGTTGAGAAGAATCCCTGGTTATAAGCGTTTGTACGCGCTGGTATTCCGCCGAACTGCCCCATGGGCTGCGCGCCGGCAGTCAAACCGATCAACGAAAGCGTATTTCTGCCCGACAAAGGCAATTGCGTGATCTGCTGATTACTGATTACCTGACCCAGCGAAGATGTGTTGGGCTGTAAAAGAGGCGTTTCTGCTTTGACCTCAACAGTTTCGGATGTTTGCCCGACCTCCAGCACAGGATCGATGGACACGTTCTGCTGCACGTCCACGGTGATGTTGGGCTGGACAAACGTTTTGAATCCTTTGGCGTTAGACTCCAGGCGGTAGCTGCCGGGTTGTACGTGTGTGAACGTGTAGTTCCCTGCGTCGCCTGTCTCCTGATTCTGGGTAGTGCTGGTGTCCTGATTCACGAGCGTGACGGTTGCTTTCGGCACTGTTGCGCCGCTAGCGTCTTTCACAGTTCCGGAAACGACTCCGTTTTGAGCGAGCGACAAAAAGGCGCAGCCCAAAGTCAACCAGGACAACCTCAGGACGAGCGGCTTACAGACGATCGTGGTCATGATTAATCGAAACGATACAATGCATAAGAAGTAAATACAATTGAATTGTTTTTTGCAATCGCAAACTTTCGGTTAATCATCCTATGGAACTGCGCGAACTGCGAACTCTGATTACGCTCGAAGAAGCGGGTTCACTGAGCAAGACCGCCGGGCGACTTCATCTGAGCGCGCCCGCGGTTCACAAGCAGCTAAAGACATTGGAGTCAGAACTTGAAGTGTGTCTCTACGAGCGCAAAGGCAGGAGCCTGTATCTAACTCAAGCAGCGGAAATGCTGCTGCCTTTCGCACGGAGCCTGGTGGCTCAGCATGATTTGGCAATGAGCACGATTGAAGAGTGGCGCGGACTCAAAAGGGGTTTGGTCCGTATCGGAGCTGGCCCAAATATGAGCAGCTACATATTGCCGAACATTCTGGGTCAATTTCGGGAACTCTTCGGTTCAGTCGACGTTTCCGTCGAGACCGGTAGCAGCGCGACGCTCACCCAGGAATTGCGAGACGGCGGCATCGATCTTGCGCTCCTGGTGACCGCGCCCGCCTCGGAAGACCCGCTGTTTCGTATTGAGGCCTCCTGGGATGTCGAATACGTGCTGGTCACGAATATGCCGTGCGTGCCACGAAAGTGTTCTCTGCGCGACCTGGGAAAGTTCCCCTTCGTCCATTACCGCCGCTCCTCCCGTACCGAAGCCTTGCTCGATCACTATTTCGCCCAATTTCGATTTCAACCGTTTGTAACCATGACCTTTGACAACGGGGAAGCCATCATGGCAATACTCCGAGACGGTTATGGCATTGCAATGCTGCCATATTGGATCGTAGATGATGATCTACGGACGCGCCGATTACGGTTGATCCGCCAGAGGGAGCAGCCGCTCATCTCACGGATGGATCTGCTAACGAGGGCCGAAGGTTATACCCCGCCTGCAGTGGCCGCGTTTGCGAAATTAGCGCGGGAATTCCATTTCATCAAACCCCGACTTAGATCTCAGCAGGCGCGCAGAAGCTGAACGAGCGCCGCAAACGGCCTCTTCGCCTCAACAATCTCGAGGGGCGAGAGCATTTGTCGTCGCTCAGAACTGCTCGGCACGGCCGGGCCAAGGCCGAGCCGATTGTGATCGCTACAATTGCTTTTGACCACGCAGTGAAAGCATCGGGAGGATTGTTTGTCTTCATAAGCCTGTGTTCTGGTTGTAACTCCCAAGCCTCCGCGCAAACCACGTCAGCCCTGTTAGTTTAAACGACCTCCTCATCTCATCTGCCCTACTGGCGAGTCCAGGGCAGAAGCGCAAGGGGAGGGGTCGGCCACCCGAAGTGCCGCGCATCAATCGAGCATCGTTGTGAGCAAGTCAGGCAGCATCAGCCCATCGATATTCGTGATGCAGACCGCCGAGGATCGATTTTGAGCTTACCCGTCTGTCGAAGATAGGCGTTCGAGATCCTGGACGTGGGCGGAATGCCCGGTCCCAAGGACTGATGAGGACGTCCGGTAGTGTAATGCTTCACCCATTCTCGAAGCGTGCGCTTCAGATGAGATTCACTCAGCGTTATCACATAATCCAAACACTCTCGGACGGATGCTTCCGACTAATCGTTCGCAAAAGCATTTGCGGTGGGCGCATGTGCGGGTGATTTAAACACTCGATACCCCAGCGCGCAACTTCCTCGTCTCAACCAAGAGAGAAGGTCTTATAGCGGTCGTGGAGCAGAAACCTGTATTCTCGATCTTCGGGCAGCCCTTCTCGTAGCTGTTGTAGAGTCCACTCCGCCGTCGGATGTTCCGTGGCATTGAAATGAATCAGCCGTCGCGAGCCGATCTCCAGCGCCACAAATACATAAACCATGCGAAAGCAAACGGTTACTACGGTGACAAAATCACAAGCTACTATTGCGTACACCGCTCTCGTGGGCATATTCGTCGACGTTATGGGGCTGTTTCTCTTAGGCTTCGCTTCCTTGATCGGAAACAGCCTCTGGCCCCAAAGCTCTGAGATGCGCCGGAAAACACGTGTCATTCTCTGGGGAACTCCTGTCGGTTTCGGACCTGGGTTCGTCGTACTATTCACTAGAGAATTGAACGGCAAACAGTTCACCGACGCTCCGTTTTGGGTCTGGAGCCTGCAGCCCTCGTATTGGCGTTGATGCCTCTCTTCTATGCCTGCGCAGAAATCAAAGATCGCATACTTAGAATTCCTATTCAGTGCGCGGTACTTCATGGTCAGCGTGGATTTGTGGTGCTGATCTTGTGTCCGAAGCCTATCTCGTGTTTTGGCGTTTTTTACAGTCAGCACACCCGCAGCGGCGTTCCTTATCGTAGAATTCCAGAAAGCTTGAACAGGTTCTGGAGTTCTATGCGGCCGATCATTCTCTCCGTGATCCTTGGGCTATCAGGCCCGGCCTTGTCGATGTCCGCTGCCGGCCTCGCGGTCCTCGCGATCGGGCTGCCGGCTGTGAAGAACAATATCGCCGAAGCTCGCGGTATCGACAAGATCGCAGTTCTCACCTCGATTTGCTTTGCCATTCCGCTGGCGGTCTTCGGCGCGGAACATCTTTCGATCGCGCGGGCACTGCTGGCCGGGGTGCCATCGTACATGCCTTGGCACATGTTTTGGGTGTACTTCGTCGGCATTGCGCTGATCGCTGCATCGCTGAGCATCGCCACCAAGCGTCAGGTGCGGTGGTCCGGCCTGTTGTTCGGGGCGATGATGTTCCTCTTTGTGGCAATGTTGCACCTGCCGGGGGCGCTCAGGACCGGGGGTCGGATCCCATGGACAATCGTGTTTCGCGAAATGTCGTTCGGTGGCGGCGGGTGGGTTTTGGCCGGAATTGCGATGGGCGGAGAGGGCGATAGGTACGGTAAACGATTTATCAGGGTGGGGCGCGTGTTAGTAGCGATTACGGCGATCTTTTTCGGCGGTCAGCATTTTCTGCATCCACTTGGACTTCCCGGAGTTCCGCTCGAAAAACAGATGCCTCAGTGGATTCCGGTTCGGCCGGTCTTTGACTATCTGACGGGCGTGTTTCTTACGATTGCCGGCGTTTGCTTTCTGCTGGCACGGGAAACGCGCCGAGCGGCTGAATATTTGGGAGCGTGGATTGTGCTCGTCGTGGTTGTGATCTACGGGCCGGTTCTGATAAGGGCGTTGGCAGACCGGAATGGCGGAGTGCAGATCGAAGGCATCAACTACTTTGCCGATATGCTTCTTTTTGGCGGAGTGATTCTCTCGCTCGCCAACACCAACCGAGCGTATTCGGCAGTTGACCGCGAAGTGCGCGGCCGGGCTACCAATCAGTCCAGAGCGATCAGTAAATGGTAGTCCGTAAGAACGAAGCCGACCGTGCGGCGGAATCTACGCGTGCTGCGCTATACCTGCTGTCTCGATCGCGGATGAGGTAGCTGGCAGGATCGCGATCAGCAAACGCCTCCACGATCTCGTGTTCCAGGACGAGGAATACGAACAGCTGTTGGTCATCAAAACGCCGGTGACCTCTCGAATCAACAGCTTCGGGATCTCGCCACAGCGAGTGAGGCGACTGCCGAGTAGCATCAGAGTGATGGTTACCTGTCTGCTGGCCACGCTGGCGTACCTGAGGGCGTTTCTCATGGCGCGGCACAGTCTGGCAATGGAGACCGCCGCTCTTCGCCAGCAACTTGCGGTTACAAACGGAAACAGCCCCGACCCAAGCTGAAGCAATTCGATGGGCTGTTCTGGATTGTCGTTCGGCGCGTTTGGAACAATTGGCCCGAAGCTCTCGTTCTCGTTAAGCCCGACACGGTAGTCTCGTGGCATCACGCCGGTTACCGCCTGTTCTGGAGATGGCGATCTCGCCCTCGCCGAGTCGGACGGCCGCAGGTGGCGGAAGAAGTCCGACGCTTAATCCGCCGCATGAAAAGCGAAAATCCGAGGTGGGGCGCGCCCCGCATCCACGGGGAATTGTTACTACTCGGTTTCGACATCTCCGAACCGACCGTATCGCGCTACCTGCAACAGCTGAAGCGGATTCCAGACGAAAACAAAGCCAGCCAGTGGCATGCTTTTCTGAACAACCATCGTGAAGTGATTGTTGTGTTCGATTTCTTCACCGTTCCCAACCTTTATTTCCGCACCTTGTACTGCTTCTTCGTCATCGAACATGCCCGCCGGTGCGTTCTGCACTTCAACGTTACGTTCCATCCAACGAGCGATTGGATCGTACAACAACTACGCGAAGCGTTCCCGCTGCCGTGTCCATATCGGTACGTCTTGTTCGACCATGACTCCAAGTTCGCGGGTGAGGTGCTGCAGTTCTTAAACTCCAGCGCTCTCAAGCCAATGCCTACGAGCATTCGGAGTCCGTGGCAAAACGGAGTGGCGGAACGTTGGGTGGGCAGTGCGCGTCGCGAACTGCTCGATCACGTTATCCCGCTAAACGAATTTCATCTTCGGCGCCTTGGGCGCGAGTACCTTGCTTGCTATCATCAAGACCGCACCCATATTGGTTTGAACAAGAACACTCCTGCCGCGCGAGCGGTCGAAAGCCGTTCTCCCTTGCAATCCCGAATCGTGTCCAGATCGCGGATAGGCGGTCTTCATGATCGTTACCGCTGGTCGGAAGCGGCATGAAATTCACGGGGAGCCACTTCTGATGACCCACAGCCCGGCCTTCAGGCTCCAATGGCGCCTGGTTTACGACCATTGGTTACCACCTTTGGCGCTGCCGGCGCAGGTGCATTGACCTGAAACCCTATTTCAGCTCGAATGTGTAAACCCGATCCGCCCCGGCGAACTCGTCCCCGTCGTTCGTGGTTCCACGCGGAACGAACGT
>JAFAUR010000672.1 GCA_019243205.1 Acidobacteriaceae bacterium
GATTTATGCCGCCATGCTGGGCACTCTGCTACGCCGCTCCGTGCGCCTCAATCGAGAACAACACACGGAGGAACTATGCCAAGCTTATGCCACCTTATCTTAAATCAGCTTCTTACACACCCTCTAGGAGCAAAAGCTTGGTATTCTCAGTTGATCTCCCCGACTAATGAATTGCCCGCATTGTCACTCTTGTGAAGTTGCTCCGCTGAGCGGCACCACGGATTTGGGATATCCCGTTTTTCGTTGCCGTGTTTGCCGACGCAAATTCAACGAGCGCACCGGCACATCCTTTAACTATCTTGAGTTTCCCACGGACATCGTGTTTCAAGTGCTGCTGTGCCGCTTTCGCTACAAACTCAGTCTGCGCAACCTCGCCGAGTTATTCCTGCTGCGTGGGTTCGAGTTTACTCATCAAGCCGTGCAGGAGTGGGAGGCTCGCTTGGCTTCTCTATCGGTAGAGCAACTCCGTCGCAAACGTCAGGGCCAGGTCGGTCGGCGCTGGTATGTGGACGAGACCTATGTGAAAGTGAAAGGTCGCTGGTGCTATTTGTATCGTGCCATCGATCACGATGGCAATTTGGTGGACTCGATGCTCAGTTCCACACGGGACATGGCAGCCGCACAGCGTTTCTTTCGGAGTGCCCTTTCTATGACCGATGAAATTCCTCAACAGGTGACCAGTGATGGACATGACTCGTATCCCCGTGCGATCCGCGAGGTGCTGGGCACCCAGGTCGAACATCGGAATAACGCTTACCTCAACCGCAAAATCGAGCAGGATCATCGGGGTGTGAAGCAGCGATATTATCCGATGTTAGGCTTTGGTGCCTTTCCCTCGGCGCAACGTTTCTGTTCCGCCTTCGACGAAATCCGACAGTACTTTCGTCCCCGTCGCCGGCGGAAGCAGTTGGTCTCCTTAGCTCGGCAAAGGCAGTTGTTTGTGGCCAAAGTGCAATCGCTCAAGGCGAGTTTCTTCGCCCGCTGATCGATGGATCATCGAGCCAACCCCTTACCCACTGGAAAGAGTACTGCCGAGCCGCCAGTCCTGACAGTTTCTTGCTCGACATAGGCCAGTGTGACGTGTTCGTCGGTGGCTTCCCGGACTTGCGCGGCTAATTCGGCCACCTGCGCCCGGTCCTGCTCGTCGGCCGGAGTCACGTGCAGGGCCAGCAAGTGCCCCAAAGTGTCGACCGCGATGTGGACTTTGGTCCCGTTGCGGCGCTTGGCTCCGTCATAGCCCGCGCGCCCCGCTTTCCGGCGTGCTTTGCAGGGTGCGGCTGTCGAAAATGGCGGCGATTGGCTGCGCCTTGCGCCCGACTTCGAGGCGCAATAATTCGCGCAAGTCCTGCACGAGACGGTCAAAGACGCCCGCCTTGAGCCAGCGCTGCGTTTGGTGATACACCACGTCCCAGGGCGGCAGATCATGCGGCAGCGCGCGCCACGGACAGCCGGTGCGGACCACCTAGCGCAAGCCGTTGAAGACTTCGCGCAGTAGATAGGTGCGCTGGGGCGCAAACAGGGTCATCAGCGCCAGATACGGGGCAACGAAGGCCCATTCTTCGTCGTTGACATCGTAGGCATAGGGTTTCCGACAAACAGCGGCGTACACCTTTCAGTGTGGCAAAAGTTATCTACAGGCTCTAGCGGCGGAGCCGATCTGGAACAACATAGGCATAAGGAAATGAACAACTTACTCCACTACTTCAAAGTTCTTGAGCGCGTCTTCCTTGATTGTCAGGCCAAGGCCCGGAATGTCGTCGCGCAAGTTAATACTTCCATTGTCAGGCAGAGGCTCGCCTTCAAAGATGTACCAGAACAGTTCATTGCCGATTTCAACATCGAACACCGGGAAAAATTCTGCCATCGGCGAGTTCAGGCTGGCCATCACAACATGAAAATTGTGCATCTGGCCTGCATGCGGAATGACAGGCGCCGAGTGAGCTTCGGCCAGCGCCGCAATCTTGCGCGCCTGCGTAATCCCGCCGACCCGGTTGGTATCGAATTGAATGTAGTCCAGCGCTTTCGCTTCGAGCATCTCGCGAAAACCATAAATCGTAAATTCATGTTCGCCGCCTGCAATCGGAACGATGCCAAGCGCCTTGAGCGCAGCATAGCCGTGGATATCGTCCGGAATGACGGCCTCTTCCAGCCATCGCAGTTGGAACGGTTCGAGCAGGGGAAGCATGCGGCGGGCATAATCCAAAGTCCACCCCATGTAGGCATCCGCCATCAGATCAACTTCATAGCCGATCACTTCGCGTATCGTGCGTAGAAGCTCGACATTGCGCTGCATGCCAGCGGCTCCGTCCAGCGGCCCCCAGCCGAAGCGCATCTTCATCGCTTTGTAGCCTTGCTCTTTATAAAGCTGTGCTTCCTCGGCCAGTTTATCGAGCGGCTGGCTGTAGAGTTTACTGGCGTAAACAGGGATTCTTTTTTTCATACGGCCGCCCAGAAGCTTAAACACAGGCTGACCGGCCGCCTTGCCCAAAATGTCCCAGAGGGCGATATCGACGGCGCTGATCGCCACCATGCCGATGCCTTTGCGGCCAAAAGCCATCGTCTGGCGATACATGTGCTGCCAGAGGAACTCATAATCGAACGGATCGCGCCCGATCAAGAGCGGCTTCAGATAAAGATCAATGGTCTGCTTTGTAACCCGGGGCGACAGAGCGGCATTACCGATACCGATATGCCCGGCATCGGTAAACACTTCCACAATCAGCCAGCCATGAAAGCGGAAACTTGCCATCGAATCTTGGGAAAGATCAAGCAAATCCATAGGATTCGTGCAAAAGTGCGGCTGCGGAGAAACGGTTTCGCCTCTCCACTCCACAACACGGGTACGAACGTCAGTAATTTTCATGTTGCGTAAACTTTTCTGCCCAGCGCAGGCAACGAAGTTACCGTGCGCACAGTGAGAAGGATCAAAACAAATGCGGCGATATGCAGCGTGCTAACGATGCCGAAGACCACGCCGTAGCCAAACCCGTGGTCCAGCAGGTAGCCGACAACCAGACCGAAAACCATGCCGCCCATTGCCCCTCCAAAGCCCACCAGTCCGGCAACGGAACCGACACTCGACTGCGGAAACAGGTCTGCCGGAAGCACCATCACCAGCGTTGACCAGGATTGCTGCCCGAAAAAGACAATGCTGAAAAGCACAATGGCCAGATGCACCGGGACATGAGTGACCAGGGCAATACACGGCATCACGGCAGCGCTCAACCCAAGCGCCATTTTGCGGGCATAATTAACGGAATGGCCGCGGCGGATCAGCCAGCCGGAGAACCACCCGCCCACCAGACATCCGATTCCCGCGAATGCATAAGGAATCCAACCGTAATACCCTACCCGCTTCACGTCGAACCCTCGCGCATCGTACAGATACTTGGGCAGCCAGAATAAATAGAAGTACCAGGCTGAATCGCTGAGGAATTTGGCGATGACCAAGCCCCATACTTCCGGAAGTGAAAAGAGTTTGACCCAGGGCAGAGCGGTTTCAAAAGCAGCAGGCGCTTCATCCGGATTGGAGTACATGGAAGGCAGCCGATAGTCCATCCACCACCAGACCAGCCAGAGTAGGCCAGCGGCTCCGGACAGATAAAAGACCCAGCGCCAGCTTGTGATGGACAGGATCACCGCAATAAAGGGCGGCGCGATCACGGCCCCTAAAGCGGTTCCCGCATTGATGATGCCCATTGCCAGGGAGCGCTCGCGCACCGGGAACCACTCTGCAACGGCCTTGGTAGCAGCCGGAAAACCGCCGCCCTCTCCCATTCCTAAGAGAAAGCGGCTGACCATCAACATGGAAAAGCTGAAAGCGAAGCCGTGACTCGCGGAAGCCAAGGACCACCACAGCATAATCAGGAAAAAGCCGGAACGGGTTCCCCAAAGGTCCAGCAGCTTTCCGCCCAGCGCGTACATCACCGCGTAGGCAATCAGGAACGCTGCCTGCAAATCTGAGAAGCGTGTATTGGAGATCGGAATGTCGCGCCCCATCGCCGTGACGGCTAAAGGAAGTGTCTGGCGGTCGAAGTAGCTGATGGTAATGGCGCATCCAATCAGAGCCGCGATACGCCATCGTAACGAGGGGCTCAAGCGTGTTACCAGGTTATCTGCACCAGGGAGATGCCCTGCAAGGGAAGCGGGAATTTAAGATCTGCCGCGCCTGCCTCACTGCGCATCCAGCACGGTGATTCCAGTAATTGAAGCTGCCCGGCGGTTTCCAGTTTGGCGTACTCTTCTGCGCTGGGGTGTTCCGGCGACCCCATCTGCTTCCATACGGTATACGCATTGCTATGGTCGTTGTCGATCCGGTAGTGATGAATGAGAACGCGTTTGGCTTCAGCAGGTACTCCGGCAACTTTTAAATCGACATTTGCCGCCGGGCCACTGACATCATCATCCTGATAGTTCCAGACCATCACGGAAAGGCTGCGATCCGAGCGAGTCGCCAGCGCGTCAACAACCGGCTTCTGCCGCACGCCCTCATTGACGAGCGTATCCAGGCTACCCGCGCCGTCTGATGACACATTCACGCGATCACCGCTCATCAGCCCGGCTATGCGGAAAACGTTCAGCACGGGCTTATCAACGCCGTTGGTGGCCAGATCGCGATAGCCGGCAAAGTAAGGCTTGTCTTCGAATTCAAACGCCCAGGTCAGAATGCCCTGCAGATTAGCTCGGTTCCGGTCGGCCAGCTGCAGCATGCCGTTCAGGGCCGCCGCCACGTAAGTCGGATATAAGGGTCCATTACGATACGCATTCGCCGGATTGATCTGCGACGAGCAAGCCGCGCAGCCTTCGGGATCGGACTCCGTCAGAATAATGGGCAGATCCTGGAGTTTACTGAACGACCGGACAATCTCAAATCCCGTCGCTACATCTTTCATCTGGCTGGAAATGCCCATCCGAACGTGGCCGCCATTCACATCCGGCGAGCCCTTTGCATGAAAGCTGATATAGTCGAGCGGAACCTTTTTATCTGAACAGTGTTGCAGGAACTGACGCAGAAAATCCGCAGCTTTCGGACTGCGCGGCGAAGTGCTTCCGGGTCCTCCGATACGGGCTGTCGGAAGCGCCCGCTTCAATGCCGACGCCGAGTAGTCATAGAGCTTGTCATACTCCTCGGGCGTACCGTGCCAGTAGCTGATGTTCGGCTCATTCCAAACTTCCCAATCCCAGCTTTGGACCTCCTCCTTGCCGTACTTTTCCACGGAGTGCTTCACCAGTTGATACACCAGTTCGCCCCACTTTTCGTAGTCCTTGGGCGGATACGACCAGCCCAGATAGTACTCTTTGAAATCCGCAGGCGTTCGGAAATTCGGCGTGTAAGGTTCGGGTTTGGAAGAAAGCGCCTTCGGCATGAATCCTAGTTCCACCAGCGGCTTTGCTCCCGCCTGCAAATAGGTGCCGATGATCTTATCGACAATCGTCCAGTCGTAAACCGGCTTGCCGGACGAGTCTTCCGTGTAAGCGTTGGTCGATCCGAACTTCAGGCCGGGAGTTCCGTCTCCGGTCGTCAACAGGTTATGGGTGCGGATGCGGACCGGAGCCCGGCTCAGCGCCGCCAGCTCTCCTACAAGTTTCTTGCCGTCTTTCGCGTAGGTGTAGTTGGGCTCGTCATAGCCGAAGTAGGCCCAGGAGGGTTTGAACGGGCCGATCCTTTGCGAAGCGTCCACACGAACCGTGACAGGCTGCTGCGCAACGGCCAGAAGCGGCAATAGGCAAAATACAGGAACAAAAAAGTGTCGCATGGGATTTTCCCCTCCGCCTAGAAGTTGTATTTGAGCGCAAACTGCAGCTGGCGCGGATTGTTGGCCGTGCTGGTCACAACGCCGCCGGAACCAGTATCTACCGTCGTACTGGGGATACCGAACGTGGGCGTATTCGTGATATTGAAGAACTCCGCCCGGAACTGTATCAAGCTTGATTCCGTTACCGGAAACTCCTTGAACACGGACATATCTAGGTTTCTGAGCGATTGAGCCCGTAAGGTATCCGCGCCTGCGTTTCCGTATGTGTAAGCGGCCGGTAGCGCGAAAGCGCTCGTTGCGTTCGGCGCAAAACCCGTACAGGCGGCATTGGCAGCAACATAGAACCAGCAGGTCGGCCTGCCCACGATGACAGGCGCTCCGATGACATTCGGACGCTGGCTGCCGATTCCGGTATTGGCAACATCGCGCGAGATCGTCGGCGTGAACGGCTGACCGCTTCGCAGGATCACAATTCCCTGCACGCGCCAGCCACCCAGCGCGCCCTGCGCAAGCCAATTCGCGTTGCTTAAGAAACGCTTGCCCTTGCCGACGGGCAGTTCGTACCCCATATTGAATGCAAAGTTTTGGGGGATGTCAAAAGACGACCGTGCCCGCTCCCAGTAAAAATCGCCTCCGGCTGCCGGCGTGTCCTGAATCGTGATGCTTTTCGAATAAGTGTAAGAAAGCAGAAACCACAAACCGGACCCGTAGCGTTTTTCCGCTTTTATTTGCAGCGCGTTGTAATCCGAAGACATGTCCTGCGAGAAATAGCTGATGGCCCCGAACACGGGATCAGGGCGGCGGCCCTGAATGGCGCCGGGGCCTGGGCGCGGATCGTTGAACGGATTTGTGCTGTTCAGATGTGTTCCATGATTGCCGACATAATCGACTTCCAGAACTGTATCCGGCGTCAATTGCTGCTGCACACCGATGTTCCAGTGCTGGTCACTGCCCCGGCGCAGGTGGGTGTAGGTGGGGTTGATCACAGGATTCACTCCGGCGCTGCCGAGCGGCTGTCCCAGATAGAAATTACCGAAGGTGCGGTTTGGCACCCCAGTGCTCGGATTGAACACCGTCTCGCTCAAAAGATACGGCAGGATATTTCGATTCACGCGCCCATCGGTGTTCTCCATCTCATAGAAGATCCCATAGCCGCCGCGAACAACCGTGTTTCCGCCGAACGGTCTCCAGGCCAGCCCGAAGCGCGGTGCCCACTGATTTTTATCCGGGTAAGTAATCGAGATCGGAAGTCCCGCCTGGCTGCTGGTCTGAATCAGCTTTCCGAAAAGGGCGTAGGCGGTCGGCGCTGAAAATTGGGAACTCAAGTCCACCTGATTGGTGTTGCTCGCGACAATGATCGGCTTCGGCAAGGTAGCGTCAAAGGTGCCAAGTTGCCCTTTGTATCCTTTCATCCACGGCGAGTATTCGTAACGCAGGCCCAGGTTGAGAGTCAGCCGGCTGGTTACCTTGTAATCGTCTTGAGCAAAGAAGTGCCAGTAAGTAGCCTCACCGCCGAACCAGTTTCCCGGATACGCGCGCGAGCCGGAGAACGGATAGCCCAGCATCCAATCGGCAAAGGCATCGCCGGTGCCGGCCGGTCTGGCGGGGTTTTGCGTATTAACACCTGTGAAGCTCCAGGTTCCCTGGTAGTTGGAACTATCAGTAAACAGCGGATTCCAGTAGCGGATCTCTGTTCCGAATTTGATAATGTGAGCGCCCTTCACCCAGGTGAGATTGTCGATGCCTTGGAAGACTTTAAAATTCTGTGTTTTGGGGCGCTGATCGAAGGCGGAACCGGACAGGGAAGTGTAGCCGCTCCAGGCAAAGTCAGGAAAAGATCCGGCGACACCGGGCCGCCCCAGATCGGCAAACCCGGTCACGCCGGCCAGTTGGTTGAAGTTTGTCCCCTGGCCGAACGCCTGTAGATCAATCATCTGCGGCAGATAGCTAAAACGGGCCTCATGAACGACCGTCGGCGTCAAAGTGCTGGTTAATCCGGCGACTACGTTTTGTCCTCGTGTGTGCAAATCAGCATAACCCAGCGCCGGATAAGCGTTCGGGTCGGATTCGCGATAGTCGTGCCAGCTCCAGCGAACAAACAAGCGATGCTTGTCCGTGATCGTGCGGTCTCCGCGCACGGTGAACTGGTCCGTATCGAGCGGCTGCGTCGGCACAAACGCGGCGGTTCTTGACCCTATATTCGGATCTGCAATATATTTATTAAAGAAGAGAGCCTGCGGAGAAAGACGGCTAGTGGGAATCACATTACCGGCAAATGCGACACGCGGGTTGGTCAATGGGTCATAAATCGTATTAAGCCCCGGCGCGCTGAAGTCGCCGCGCTTTTGAGCCGCAGTTGGCACAATATCGTTAAACACCAGCCCCTGACGCTGGCGCATCCCTTCGTAATCAAGAAAGAAGAATGTTTTGTTTTTGCCGCCCAGAAAGTGCGGCAATGCCAAGGGACCGCCGAGATCGCCGCCGAACTGATTGCGCTTTAGCGGCTGAATGCCGGGGGAGAAAAAGTCGCGGGCATCGAACGCGTCATTGCGAAGAAACTCAAACAGTGCGCCATGAAACTGATCCGAACCGGATTTGGTGGTCATGTTGAGGATGCCGCCTGCCGATCCGAACTCGGCAGAGTAAGCATTCTGCTGGACACTGAACTCGTGCAAGCCGTCGATCGATGTTTGCACCATGGTGCCTCCCTGATGGTGGTCGGTGACATCGACTCCATCGAGGAGAAATGTAGTCTGCGAGCCTCGGACACCGCTGATGGCCGTGCCGGAGATGTAGTTGGCGCGTATGCGCAGCAGGTTTCCGCCTCCGGGCAGGGTCGCAGCACCCGGGGTCAGCTTTGCCAAATCGTAGAAGCTGCGCCCGTTTAAAGGAAGATTCACGATCTCCGTGTTCGTGACCACCGTGCCGAGCGAGGCCGACTCGCTGTTCAGTAAAGGGGCACTGGCCTTTACTTCAATGGTTGTCGCCGTGGACCCGATTTGCAGGTGTGCGTCAGCTCGGGCAGACTGATTTACCTGAACTTCTACATTGCGCACAACAAAGGTTTGAAATCCGGTAGCCGTGACCGTGACAGTGTAGGTGCCGGGCTCCAGCGGTGTTGCCGCGAAATCGCCTGTATCATTCGTTGTTACTGTAAGGGATTGATCAGTGGCTGTGTTCGTGACCGTAATCTTGGTCTGTGCCACGGAAGCCCCATTCGGGTCTGTTACAGTCCCTACAATACGCCCCGATTCCACTTGCGCGAAGCATACGACAGCGATATTAATGACAAGGAATGCTTTGCAGAGTGACTTAGCAAGCACAGGCAACATGGTGCATCTTCTCCCAACCTGTCAGACAAGCTGATATTTAACAGTTTAGATTTTGCAAATATATGCTTTATTTGAGAGGATGTCAATACCAATGTCTGGACTGAAGGCTGTGGCTCGTACGACTCTCGGCGAGCAAGTAGCGGCGCAGATTGCCGAGATGATCTCGGAAAGGCGCTGGAAGGTTGGCGAGAAGCTGCCTTCGGAAACCGAGCTTTGCGGGGACCTTCATGTAGGCCGATCCACCCTGCGGGAAGCCTTGAAGTCGCTGGCTTTCGCCGGGCTGGTCCGGATGCGCGCAGGCGATGGAACCTATGTGGCCGAGCCGTCTCGCGGAGTTTTAGACCGGATCTTCGCCAAAGGATTTTTGAAAACGGAAAAGGATCTGGCCGACGTTTGGGAAACCCGCCTGGTGCTGGAAACGGAACTGGCGGCTCTGGCTGCCGAACGCGCCACAGACAACGACATTACTCGTTTAGGTGAGTTGATTACTCAAGGCGAAGAAAGGTTGACGGGAGACCGGCAGTCTTTCAGCGATCTCGATCTGGACTTTCATCTTGCGGTGGCGAACTGCTCGCAAAATAAGCTGTTGCCGCGATTGCTGATGGATGTTCGCGGTCTGTTGGCCGAGTGGATCACCAAATCACAGGA
>JAFAUR010000836.1 GCA_019243205.1 Acidobacteriaceae bacterium
GCGATCCGGATTATTCAGATTATCTTCCATGCTGTTGCGTTCCTTTCTCACTATCCCGTTTGAAGAACCACGCGCTCACTATTTCGGGCTCCGAGCCCATATGCTTCTGCAGATTGCGGCGCTTACCTCTCGATCGCGTGCCCGATTGTTGATTCTTCTCAGGCCTGAAACGGCCACCTAAATTAATTTTCCCACCCTCGACCGTTTCTTCGCTTAGGTTTTCATAGGCGAATGTGGCTGTTCCCGGGTGTATCGTATGGGACTTCATTCTGACCCGAGCCGTACGCGTGTTCGGGGATCGAATCTGACCTTGTCTATCGGTCCAGCCACATAGTCTTTTCGAGATGATCAGAAGTGTCAATCCAGGAGGCGCACAATTGGCTGAACAGCGCGGATGCAATCGCCGTTCTTACTGGCGCAGGCATGTCGGCCGACAGCGGCATCCCCACTTTTCGCGACGCTGGCGGGCTGTGGAAACAGTTTCGGCCTGAGGATCTGGCCACGCCTGCGGCCTTCGCGCGGCATCCTGAACTGGTTTGGGAGTGGTATCACTGGAGGCGTGAATTGATCGCACACGCAAAGCCGCACGCCGGCCACCTTGCTCTGGTTGAGCTGCAGCGGCGGGCGCCGGGTTTCACTTTGATCACACAAAACGTGGATGGGCTGCACCAAGCTTCCGGAAGTGGTTCGGTCCTTGAGGTACACGGAAGCATCTGGAAACTGCGATGCACCCAATGTTTCCGGTCCTGGTCGGATCGTACAGTCCCCGCTCAAGGTATCCCGCGTTGCCTCTGCGGGGGGCTGGCAAGGCCCGGTGTAGTCTGGTTCGGCGAGAGTCTACCGCCAGCTGTATGGCGCGATGCGGAGAATGCGGCTGAGGACTGCGATGTTCTGCTGGTTGTGGGAACTTCAGGATCGGTGTATCCAGCTGCGGGACTCGTCGCGATGGCGAAGTCTGCCGGCGCCCGTACGATCGAAGTGAACACAGAGGGAACCGTGCTCTCGCCCTTGATGGATTGCTCTTTGCAAGGGTCGTCAGGCGAAATCTTACCGTTATTGCTTCGCTGAAAGCGAGCGGCGATCTCGAACTTGTTTTCAGATCTCCAACATGATTTTCGGGAGAGCGCAGCCTACTCTTCACGCAAAAGCTTCAGAGGGTTTATTGACAGCACCCGTTGCGCGGGAATCCAGGTCGCGAACAAACCGAGCAACAACATCGTCAAAACGACCCCGGAGAGAACTAGCGGGTCTCGTGGAGTCGCCTGGTACACGATGGCAGACAATATCCTGCTTGCTGCGATCCCCAGTAGCAGCCCCGTAAACGATCCCCATGCGAGGAGACGAAACGCGCGTCCTAAAGCAGCCTGCAAGAGCTGGCGTGGCTGCGCGCCAAGCGCCAGGCGAATTCCCAACTCTTTTAGTCGGCGGCTAACGGCGTAAGCAGCCATTCCAAACACACCGGTGACAGACAACATTGCGCCCATGATGCCGAGAACACCCAGGGATACGGTCGCCACACGCGAAGGAAACAGCACGACGTTCAGCATGGCGCTCCAACTTTGTGTGTCGACAGGAAGGCCCGCTTCGAGCTCGCGGATGTTACTCCTGATGGCGCCAGCAAGTTGCTGCGGATCACGGCTTGACCGGATAACCAGAGCGCATTGGCTTGTTGGCGATCGCAGGAACGGAAGAAAGATGGCCGGCTGCTGGTCTTCGGTGAGGCTCATATATTTGCCGTCTTCCACGATGCCGACTACCTGCACACGGGTTCCGTCCTGCAGCTTGTAAAATCCGCCCAGAGCGGCATTCACAGATCCAAAGAGCGTGACGGCGAAGTGGCGGTTTACAACAGCTACGGCCAGCGCGTTTTTATCGTCATGCCAGGTGAAATCTCTTCCCGCTAATAAACTCGTTTTCGCAGCTTCAAAGTATCCAGGCGAGATATCGTACCTGTAAGGTCTGACGGCGACATTCGCAACGGTCAGATCGTTCGTTTGATTCCGGAAGACGTTTTCCCGAACGGCCGCCGCGTAGATGAGCGGTGGATAGCTGCTGGACAATCCGACACTCTCTACGCCCGGGATGGTTCGCAAAGAATCGAGAATCCGTTTCTGCAGCGCGGGAGCCTGATCGTTACTGTAACCGGCCATAGCAAGGCTCAGATCGACGATCGTTGCATTCCGCGCCTCAAAGCCGAGGCTGCTGTAGAGTGAGCGCGCCAGCCCGCGTATCGCGACCATCG
>JAFAUR010000793.1 GCA_019243205.1 Acidobacteriaceae bacterium
CTCTGCTGAGCTTTCATGAATGTACTCGTACTGAATGCCGGCAGTTCCAGCCTGAAGTTCCAGGTCATCGCTACTGATCTCGAGCGAATAAAGCAGAATTCGGATGAACGGCTCTGTCGAGGACAGGTAGAGCGGATCGGCGGCAACGCGATTATCACTCTTCAGAGTGGTCAAGGTGCGCGGCACAAATCAACTGCGCCTCTCCGTGATATCGGCGCAGCGCTTGATTATGTGCTCAAATGGCTGACTTCAGCGGAGTCTGACATCCCGGACATCAACAGTCCGGAAGACATCCACGCCGTTGGTAATCGCGTTGTGCACGGCGGCGAATTGTTTTCTGAGTCGGCTCTTATTACCGATCAGGTGTTGAAGGGGATCGAAGATTGTATCGATCTGGCTCCTCTTCACAACCCCAGCAACATACAAGGCATGATGGCCGCGCGAAAGATCTTTGGCCAGAACGTGCCTCAGGTTGCGGTCTTCGATACGGCGTTTCACTCCTCCCTCGCTGAACCCGCATACCTGTACGCCATCCCTTATCATCTTTATCAACGCCATCGCATCCGCCGTTATGGATTTCACGGCACCTCGCATCGTTACGTGGCGCATCGCTATAGGGCCTTACGCCAACTCACTCGCGAGCAGACCAACGTCATCACACTCCACCTTGGGAACGGCGCGTCCGCGACAGCCATTCGCGCCGGCAAATCCATCGACAGCTCCATGGGAATGACTCCCTTGGAGGGACTCGTCATGGGCACACGGTCCGGTGACCTCGATCCCTCGCTGGTCAGCTTGATCGCAATGAAGGAAGGTCTTTCCGCGAACGAAGTGGATACTCTTCTCAATACGCAATCAGGGTTACTCGGAATTTCGGGTCTCTCAAATGATATGCGTGCCCTGTGCGACGAACTCCATCAGCACGATGACCGGCGTGTGCGGTTAGCCATCGAGATCTTCTGCTGGCGCGCCCGCAAATATATTGGCGCCTATCTCGCTTGCATGAACGGAGCGGACGCGTTAGTCTTCACTGGCGGCATTGGCGAAAACTCTTCCACCATCCGGGCGCGGATTTGTTCGGGCTTCGAGTGGGCGGCCCTGAAGCTGGACGAAGAACAGAACGACAAGCTGGTTGGCACGGAAGGTGAAATCTCCGCAGAGGGCTCCAAGCTTCGCGCATACGTGATTCCGACAGACGAAGAACTCCTGATCGCACGAGACACCGTGCGCGTCATTCTGGGTGAACCTCACCCTTCCTAAGTCGGGCGCTCCTAATAAAAGGACGAGGGGCGGGATCGTTTGGTCCCGCCCCTCGTGTTCAGATCTGGCCTGATTAGTAAGGATATCTCCACCCCGAAATCTCGGGCAGATCGATACCATATTTATAAGCATGACCACGGCATGCGATCTGCTTGTTCCGGAATTTCTCCTTGGCATGGCCGCCGATCTTCTGTAATTTCGGAGTCCGGTCGATGGCATCGATCGCCAGGCTGAATCGATCGGTCTCGTTATTGATCGCAAGCTCCATGGGCGTATTGATATTGCCTTTCTCTTTGTATCCGCGCACGTGGATGTTCGGATTGCTCCTCCTGCGATAGGTCAATCGGTGCACCAGGAAGGGATAACCATGGAAGTTAAAGATCACTGGCTTATCCACCGTGAAGAGTGACTCGAAATCCTGCTCCGTCAGCCCATGAGGATGTTCGGTGTTCGGTTGCAGCTTGAACAGGTCGACGACGTTCACGAATCGGATCTTCAAATCGGGGAACTCTTCTCGCAGTAATGCCGTCGCCGCCAGTGCCTCCTGGGTCCGAATGTCCCCGGCCGAGGCCATCACCAGGTCAGGTTCTCCTCCCTGATCGGTGCTTGCCCAGTCCCAGATACCGATGCCCTTCGTACAATGTTCAATCGCGGCATCCATGTTCAGATACTGCAGGTGCAGCTGCTTGTCTGACACGATCACGTTCACATAGTTTTGGCTTCTGAGACAGTGATCGGCGACAGACAAGAGGCAATTCGCATCGGGTGGCAAATAGACACGAGTTACCGTGGCGCTCTTGTTCACAACTACATCGAGGAATCCAGGATCCTGATGGGTGAAGCCGTTGTGGTCTTGCCGCCATACTGTGGATGTAATGAGGAGATTCAGCGAAGCAACACCTTGACGCCACGAAAGATGGTTACAGATAGACAGCCATTTCGCATGCTGGTTGAACATCGAGTCGATTACGTGGACGAAAGCTTCATAGGAACTGATGAAGCCGTGCCTACCCGTTAAGAGATAGCCTTCGAGCATGCCTTCCATGGTGTGCTCGCTGAGCATCTCGATGACGCGACCGTCTGTGGCGATTTCAGTTCCGTCTTTGTCTTCCGGAAAGTATTCCGCTATCCAGAACTTCTTTGCGGCCTGATACACGGCCTGCAATTTATTCGAGGTTGTTTCATCCGGGCCGAAGACACGAAACTTAGTCATGTTCTGTTTCATGACGTCGCGCAGAAATGCGCCAAGAGGAGGTACGTTTTCGACCTCCAGCGTCCCCGGCTTGTCAAACTTCAATGCATAATCCTGGAAATGAGGCATGCGAAGTGCCTTCCTCAAGATGCCGCCATTCGCGTGAGGATTAGCACTCATGCGCCGCAAACCTGTCGGCGCAAGTTCTTTCAGTTCTGCCCGCAGCTTCCCGGTTTCGTCAAACAGTTCTTCCGCCTTCTGTGAGCGCATCCAGGCTTCGAGAATTCGAAGCTGCTCGGGGTCCTTCTTGACATCTGTCAAGGGAACCTGGTGCGCGCGCCAGAAGCCTTCCAACCTGTGGCCCTCCACTTCCTGCGGGGCGCTCCAGCCTTTCGGAGATCGCAGCACGATCATCGGCCAACGTGGCCGAATTGGCACTCCGCTTTCGCGGCACTTGCGCTGGTGTTCCCGAATCTCCACCACACAGTGCTCAATCGTCGCAGCCATCGCCTGGTGCATGCTCTCGCCATCAGAACCTTCTACGAAGTAGGGCGTCCAGCCATAGCCCCGCAGCAGGTCTTCCAGTTCCTCATGTGTAATCCGCGCCAGAAGCGTTGGATTGTTGATCTTGTAACCGTTTAAATGAAGAACCGGCAATACGGCGCCGTCACGGATCGGATTCAAAAACTTGCTTATGTGCCATGAGGTAGCGAGTGGGCCCGTTTCCGATTCGCCGTCGCCAACGACCGCAGTTACGATCAAATCAGGATTATCGAATGCGGCGCCGCAGGCATGAGACAGCACATATCCCAATTCCCCGCCCTCGTGTATAGATCCCGGAGTCTCCGGCGTACAGTGGCTGCCAATTCCTCCGGGGAACGAGAACTGTTTGAAGAAGCCGCACATGCCTTCTTCGTCTTCGCTCTTTTCCGGATAAATTTCCGAATAAGTTCCCTCCAGGTAAACGGGACCCAGCACACCGGGCGCACCGTGCCCCAGGCCGGCCATAAAAATCATGTTCAAATCGTATTTCTTGATAAGCCGGTTCAGGTGAATGTAAGTGAACGCTAACCCGGGGCTCGAACCCCAGTGTCCAAGCAGCCTGTTTTTGATGTGCTCCGGCTTTAACGGCTGTTTCAGTAGTGGGTTGTCCTGGAGA
>JAFAUR010000850.1 GCA_019243205.1 Acidobacteriaceae bacterium
TAAGCACGGCGTTGGGACTCAGGATGCGGGTCCATGTTGGCGCAATGTTAAAGGTCCTGATTTGCGAGCGCTGATCGGTCGGCCCGAGAGGATTGCCGGTAAGAGGGTTGAGAATCACCGAGCCTGGAGCATAGGCGGCTCCGCTGCACATCGCGGATAGGATGGTGCAGTCTTGAAGTTGCTGGTCCCAAGTGTTGGGAGTTTGGAACCAGGAGCGCGTGAATTGCAGATTCAGGTTGATGGTATCGGCATCGGTCGGCTTAAAATCCAATCGGTCGAAAAAATTCTCTTGGTTGCCTTTGGCGTGCAAAACGGCGAATTCGGGCGGATCCAGAAAGCGGCCCGTGTTCAATCCGCTTACGGAAATGAAGTTCCCCCATTTCTGGCCTCCGTAGGAGAGATCGAAAGCGTCGTTCGTGGTTCCGAATGTACCGTAGGACGCGGTCACATCGCCATGCGGCGTCGTGTAACCGAGGCCGGATCGCGTGGTGGCCACAATCACCAGACTGGTCTTGCCGCCAAATTCAGCGGGAGGTGCGCCCGGGATCACCTCGATCGACTGTATGGCATCCACCGGGAGCTGATTTGAGAACACCTTGCTCTGCTGATCGGTAATCGGCTGTCCATCGATTGAGAACGAGTTCTCGGCGTGATCGCCTAATCCATGAAACAGACCGTTCGAGTCGGCCGCAACTCCGGGCGAGGCCAGCGTCACCAGTGAACTCAGCGACGAAGATTGACTTTCGAGCGGCAACTTATCGAACAGCGCGCGATCCACGTCGGTGTGCGTGGTAGGAACGTTTTCGACCAGATCCGACGCACTCTCCACAGTCACAGTGGTTGTCGAGGCGCCGATCTTCAGACTGTAATTGAGATCGATAGGCACGGTGGATCGCACATTGACGTCTTCCACACTTGTCTGAAAGCCCTTGGCAGCGGCAGTCGTGTGATAGTTGTTGAAGGGGACGTTATCGAACTCGAAGTGTCCCTGGCTGTCGGTTTGGGCGCTTCGATTGTAGTGCGATACCGGGTTCTCAATCTCGACAGTGCTACCGCTGATAGCCCCGCCGGATGGATCGACCACCGTGCCGCGAACGGTTCCTGAGTTCTCCTGCCCGTGGAGCGAGCCCGGTACATAGCAGAGTAACAGGACGCAGGCAAATGCCAGAGCGAGCTTCATCATCCCTGGATTGTCGGGCCTAAAGAAAATAGCCCCTAGGACATTCCGTTCGACGGATGGGTTCTAGGGACAAGCGGCCTTCATTTGTTGACGGACGGACTTACTTCTTATGGGTTGTTACGCTGCTCTTACCAATGAAGGATGTCACGCACGTTCTTTGCTTGGCGTTTACTTACGACGAATTCCTGGCCGTTATTGAGCGTGACCAACCAGCGCTGGCTGGTGATTGAGCTCATCTTTCGAATTTGCTCAGTATTCACGAGAGCGTTGCGATGGATTCTACGGAATCCGCCATTTTGCAGGCGTTCTTCAATAGACTTCAGATTCTGGGTAGCTGTGTAGCGCTGCCTGGCGGTGATGATCCAGGTGGTATCTCCTTCCGCCTGGAAGGCGAGCACCTCATCGGGATTCAGAAGAAAAAAGTCTTCGCCAAGTCGGCCGACAATCTTGTGGACCTTAGGCACTCCAGGCGTCCTGGTGGGCGGCGCAATTCCTTGCAGCAGAGCTACATTCTCGGCCGCCTCTAGAGGATTACCGACAATTCTCCTTGCGCGTTGCACCGCTTGCCTCAGTCTGTGCAGGCCGATCGGCTTCAACAGGTAATCCACTGCGCCCGCTTCAAAGGCCCGAATCGCGTGCTGATCGTATGCTGTAACCATAATGATGGCCGGCAGGTGTCCGCTGTTCAAGTGCTCCAACACTTCGAAACCGCTCATCACGGGCATCTCAATATCAAGGAAGACAATGTCTGGTTTGGAGGAGGAGATCTCCCGAAGCGCATCTTCGCCGTTTTGCGCCTCACCGACCACTTCCATAGAATCCATGAGTTCAAGTTCGTCCCGCAGGACCTTGCGAGCGATTGGCTCGTCGTCCACGATGAGCGCGCGCATACGCTAGGTTTTACACCGCCGTATAGTGCCTGACTACTATTTGCCGACGCACGGCGTGCGTTTCGGATGCAGGCGGCCTATTTCGCCAAATGAGCGGATCGGCTTCAGCTACACATTGCATTCCGAGCCACGCCCGTACCCTCAGGCTGGCAAAACCCTGCAACGCATCACCTGTCGCTCGCTTGATGACGAGCCTTTTCGATCACCAGCTGGGAATATCAAAGTCGACCCGATGCCCCCCGAACAAGGCAAGATGCGGTTTGGTGTCGTGTTTCTGGATCACGGGTATGGTCCGGAGCGAACGGGTCAGCGATCTTTGCGCAGGCCAAGTCATCCAGCAGGCGAACCGACCGCGGGCGCACGGTTTATTAAGTGAGGGAGGTCGCGTCTTTGCAACCCACGTTGCTCATGAAGGGAATCCAGGGCACGAGGAACTCGAAGTATTTGCAAACAAACACGGGTAGGAGGTCGACTACGATCGGCCCGTTCTCAAGATCTGACTAAAACCGATGTAATGGGTTACCTGATGCCCAGCAAACGATTGAGCCCCTGAAAACGTGCTACTATACCGCACCAGAGTATACAAATGGCTCACATCAGTAGGGATCCCGATAAGAAGGTCCTGGCCCGAGTCCGCCGCATTCGGGGACAAATCGAAGGGATTGAGCGCGCCATTGAGGAAGGTACGGACTGCTATGCCGTGTTGCAGCAGACCGCTGCGGTGCGAGGAGCCCTAAACGGTCTCATGGCTGAA
>JAFAUR010001126.1 GCA_019243205.1 Acidobacteriaceae bacterium
CATCGCCGATTCCGTGCTGGCGCAGAAGATCGCACAAATCCAGGGTGTCGGGCAGGTCCATGTCTGGGGCAGTTCCCGTCCCGCTGTGCGCGTGCAGGTCAACCCCGATGTGCTGAACAACATGGGTTTGACGCTGACGGATGTTGCTACCACTTTGCAGGCTGCCAACGCCCATCAGGCAAAGGGGGTGGTTGCGGATTCAGATCAGCGGTGGCAGATCAATGCGACCGATCAACTGTTTCATGCCAACCAGTATGCTCCCCTGATTGTCAGCTATCGAAACAATGCGCCCATCCGGCTCGAAAATCTGGGTAATGTTCTGGATTCCGTGGAAGACACCCGCAATGACGGACTCGATAACGGTAAACCCACGGTCATCCTTGCGATTTCCCGTCAGCCGGCGGCGAACATCATCGACACCGTGGATCACATCCGCACCGTGCTGCCGCAATTGCAGGCATCCATTCCCCCTTCGATTCACCTGCATGTAGCTCAGGATCGTACGACGACCATCCGTGCTTCCGTTCACGATGTGGAGATCACGTTGCTGATCTCTCTCGGGCTGGTCGTGCTGGTGGTTTTCATCTTCCTGCGGAATGTGTGGGCGACGGTCATTCCCGGAATCGTTGTGCCGATTTCAATCCTTGGAACATTCGGCATCATGTACCTGCTCGGCTTCACCCTCGACAACCTGTCGCTAATGGCTCTGACCATCTCCACGGGCTTCGTAGTGGATGACGCCATTGTTGTCATCGAGAATATTTCGCGTTACCTCGAGGCAGGTCTCGAACCATTGAAGGCTGCGCTGCGAGGTGCGCAGGAGATCGGTTTCACGGTTATCTCGATGAGTACTTCGCTCGTTGCGGTATTTATTCCAATTCTGCTGATGGGCGGCATTGTGGGCAGGCTTTTCCGCGAATTCGCGGTCACGCTGGCAGTGGCGATCGGTGTTTCGCTGGTGATCTCGTTGACGACAACCCCGATGATGTGCGCGCGCTTCCTGCGATCACAGCACGACAAAGAGCACGGCTTTCTGTACAGGTTGAGCGAACGAGGATTCGAGACCATCCACAGCGCCTATTCGAAGACGCTCGCTTCGGTACTCCGCCATCCGCAATTAACTTTGCTCATCACGATCATGGCTGTTGCCGTCAACATTTACCTCTACATCGTTGTGCCCAAGGGATTCTTTCCACAGCAGGATACAGGCCGCGTCGGGGGCGCCATAGTTGCCGATCAGGACATTTCGTTCGCAGCGATGAGGGAAAAACTGCACGCGCTGATGAAGATCGTGCAGAGCGATCCGGCGGTTGAAGACATCGAAGGATTCACCGGCGGAGGTACGTTGAATGTTGCGTCCGCTTGGGCGCAATTGAAGCCCTTAGGCGAGCGCAAAGCTTCGGCAGACCAGGTGATCAATCGCCTGCGAGGAAAGCTGGCGCGGATACCCGGAGCGACGTTATACATGCAAGCTGCGCAGGACATTCGCATCGGCGGACGCGGCGGCAATTCGCAGTATCAATACACATTGCAGTCCGACAATCTGAAAGATCTGAGCGAATGGGCGCCCAAGCTACTGGCGAAATTAAAGACGGTACCTCTTGTTCTGGACGCCAACAGCGATCAGCAGATCCATGGACTGGAATCTGAAATCGTCATTGACCGCAGCACGGCATCGCGTCTGGGCGTGAGTCCCGCGGCGATCGATACTGCGCTGTACAGTGCCTTCGGCCAGCGGCAGGTTTCGACGATGTACACGGGAATCAACCAGTATCACGTGGTCCTCGAAATTCTGCCGCAATATCAACAGAATCCGTCTTCGCTCAACCGGATCTACGTAAAGTCCAATACCGGAACGGCGATTCCGCTTTCGACTTTTACCCACTATCGCACGGTGCTCAATCCGCTGACGGTGAACCACCAGGGACAATTTCCGTCCATTACTCTCTCTTTTGCCCTCGCGCCGGGCGTAGCGCTGAGCGAAGCAGTGGACGCGGTGCAGCGAGCTGAGCAGGAAATCGGCATGCCGGCAAACGTGCACGGCGCTTTCGCAGGCACGGCGCAGGCCTTTCAGGCGTCTCTCAAATCGCAGCCTCTACTCATTCTCGCCGCTCTTGCTGCCGTGTACATCGTGCTTGGGATTCTCTACGAGAGCTATGTCCACCCGATCACGATTCTTTCAACTTTGCCATCGGCTGGCGTGGGCGCGCTGCTTGCACTCGTGTTATGCGGGACCGACCTGACTGTGATCGCGCTGATTGGGATCATATTGCTGATCGGCATAGTCAAGAAGAACGCGATCCTGATGATCGACTTTGCGCTTGAGGCCGAGCGTAAGGGTGGTCTATCGCCGAAGAACGCAATCTATCAGGCCTGCCTGCTGCGCTTCCGGCCCATCATGATGACCACCATGGCAGCGTTGCTCGGCGGTTTACCTCTCGCGCTCGGGACCGGCACTGGTTCAGAACTCAGGCGTCCGCTCGGTATCACGATTGTGGGCGGATTGATTCTCAGTCAACTGCTCACGCTCTATACGACCCCGGTTGTTTATCTCTACCTGAACAAATTGCAACGTTGGTTTGGTTCGGTTCCGCAGACAAGCCCGCGTCTGCAAACCGCGCTTTCGGATTCCTCGGCTCATTCCTGACCTAGACATCGATGAATGCAGACCTGCTCGCTTTAATTTAGGAGAGCAGGTCTGCATTGAAAGCTACGGGATGACCAACTCCTGTCCCACCTGAATCTTGTCGGGATTGTCGAGTTTGTCGCGGTTTGCTTCGAAGATTTTGTTGTAATCGTTTGCGTCGCCGTACTGTTCTTTCGCGATCTTCGAAAGCGTATCGCCGGATTTCACCGTGTAGGTCTTTCTCGTCTGCGACTGACTGCCCGCCGCTTGCTGAACCTGCGGCTGCGGCAGGCTCGGATCCACCGTCAGATCGCAAGTCAGATCGCTGTAGGAAGAATCTGAGGCTTTAATCTGATTCCAGACTTCGTTCTTGATTTCCTCGGAAGGTGCAGCTCCCTGCAGGAACAGCTTATTGTCCTGCACATGCATATGGGTCAGACGCACGCCTCGCTGATGAATGGTGTCGATGGCGGCGCGATATTTGTTCTTCAATTCTTCTAGTCTGTCCATGATGTCTCCTTTAACTGGATTGCGGGAAACGAAATATGTTGCTTGAGTTTTGCGCCTCAGGGGCGAATGCCAGGCGTATTCATGCGAATTTTGTACACGCTGCTGCTGGCCGTTATGTAAAGCGTCTTCCCATCCGCGTCACCCCATGCCAGGTTAGCCGCGCGCTCCGGGACTGCGATCGTTCCCAAATGCTTGCCCGTAGGCGAGAAGATGAGCACGCCTCCAGGGCCGGTGCTATAAACATTTCCAGCCTTGTCGACCTTCATGCCGTCAGGAGCTCCGGACGCCGGATCATCCGACGCATCATAGAACTTGATTCCTGGCCCGAGCGTTCCATCGGGCTT
>JAFAUR010000083.1 GCA_019243205.1 Acidobacteriaceae bacterium
CACAATGATGGTGTTGTTGAGAACGTTTTGCGGTATGGCATCGATAACTCTCCCGATCTGGGTGTCGACGATGCCCATAAGCTGCGCATAACTGTCGAGCCCGCGCTGCCAGTAACTGAACGGGAATCGGCCGAGAGCGAAATTCACGGCAGGCCGCGGGATGGGATACCTCTCGACAGAGGGCGTAGTTTGGGACGGATCGTAGGAGATACCGCCCCAGACGAGCTGCTGGAATGCCTGAAAGAAGGTCTGCGTTGATAGGTTTTTGGCGCTGATCGAGTTTTGATCTTCCCAGTTAGGGGGTGTAGTCGGGAAACCTTGCGGTGGCGGCGACTTGAGTACGTTGGTATCCCAATCGACCACTGGACCATAGTAAGTTTGCTGCACTTGACCGCAGGCAGTTTGTTGGTCAATCGTGGTGTAGTAGTAAACCGGCTCTAAGCATTGCGGGTTGACTGTTGGATCGAGCAAAAAGTTGTCGTAGTTTACCCATTCGGTTCCGCCCGGGAAGAATTCTCTATCGTGCGGATTGACGAAACCTACCGTGAGACACCAGGGCTTGCTGGTACCGCCGCTGTTGTCCCCGAATCTATTTAGCCAATCAATGGCATTGTTCGCGGCGAATTCATCGTTGTGATACCCGCGGCTCTCATCGCCGTAAGTTCCCTGGAAGTTGTCACCCGTCGGATCGTAAAAGCTCTTATAGTAAGAGAACCCGTAATTATCAAGAGCATTGCTGTATGTAGAAGGAACGGACACGTGCCACTTACCCACGTATGGTGTCTGATAACCCGCTGACTGCAGGAGTTTGCCGTAGGTGGGGTAATTGATGTTTAGAACCGGCTGCCTCTGCGGGGGTGGATAATCGCCCGGTCCGCAACCGTTTTCGCTGCACGGAGTGGACGTTATTGTCGTCAGCAACCAGCTTTGTTGGGAATACAATCCCGTAATCATCGTGCCACGAGACGGCGTACACGCGTTGGCTGCCGCATAATAACTGCCGAATTTGACTCCTTGCGTCCAGAGCTTCTGGTAGAGCTTCGGCATGAACTTACTCAAAAAGCCGTCTGCATCGTTGACGCCTTCCGGAAAGCCGCTCTCTTTTGTCGGATAACGAAGTTCGTCAACCAGGATGAACAGGATGTTAGGCTTTGGTCCGGAGACCGGAGCCTGGCTGATGGTGCTTTGTCCACCTTTGAGACCAAGCCCACTGAAAATTCCACCGCTGAATGCGGCGGTGGATTTTAGAAATTCTCTGCGTTTCATATTATCCCTTCTCGAAAGTTTTTTCGTATAACTAGTTGCCTGACTGGGCGGCCGCGAAGCAGCCTTGCCAGCCTTCGTTGATAAAGATCTGTTTGTCGCAGTAGACCGCCTGCGGATAGTAGCCGGTCATGACTTGCTGGGCGCAAGCAGCCGCTTTTTCCTGCTCTTGTCTGGTCGGAGAACCTGTGTTGTCGATAGTGCATCCCGCCTGAATCGCCGCCTGGACCGAGTGAGTGAACGTCGAGTCAGGCAACATGTTGCGCATGATGAGGACGTTCGGGGTGACCTGTGAGCCCCAGGGCAACCAGGTGGCGTCGGGCGGGATCCAGGATGGAGTCGCAGCAGGATTGTTTGGGTCGCGCTGTGAGACTACATAGGTGTAGAAGCCTTGCGCATCCAGATTGGTCTGGTAATCGGCCCCGCATCCGACTACCGGAAACGGCGCGCGTTCGTTGTTGTTGCACATCGACCAATAGCGCATCACGACGCCGGGAGGCTCCCAGATCGGGCTGCCGTTGAAGGTATCCGGGAAAATCGCGCCTTTTCCTCGCACGACTACGATCCGGTCCGGCTGGAAACAGAGTCCTGGAATAGCGATGTATTTATTGGCTGGATTGGGGAAGTAGCCGCCCGTACTGGCAGGTATGAGTGACAGAAGCGGAGTTGCTTGACACGATGCGGTCGAGAACGAGACCCCTGGCGCAGGGTTGAAAATTTCATTGAAACCCGCCTGGACGTCCAGGCCTTGGCTGGCGAGCGTGTTGGTAAGATTGATGATCGTATCGACGGCGTTGTGACCCTGGCACGGCGGCAGCAATTGAGATGTACCGTCAAGGCCAATCACGGTGATCGAAGGTAGCGGTACTCCTGCGTTGCGATCCAGACCCTTGTTCGGAACATAGACACGGTAAATGATGGAAGCCAAACGAGTGTCTCCGAGTTGGAGAAAGTTGTTTCCGATCCAGGGGGAGGGATACCGGCTGGCGGTGACGGTGTAATGATGCGGACCGCCGTCGTTACTGCTTTCCCTAAAGGGATTGGTGCTGCCTTGCGCGGGATTTATATCGATGTCGTTGAGCGCTTGATTGTTTACAACGGAGCCCTGCGAATACGGGATAAACGAGAAGTAACGGGCTTCCGGATACGTACCGCTGATGATTATCAGTTTCCAGCGAGTGGAATCGAAGGGCATGATCCAGTACGTGGAATTGGTATCGGGGTAAGCGATGTTGGTGATTCCGGTACCGGTGGTTTCTACCGGCCAGCTACACGGGAAAGTTGCGGCCGCTGCAGGAGCGCGAAGCAGAGTCAAAGCGGCCATAAAGGTAAATCCCGGTACCCAGATCTTGAACTGCATATGAACCTCCGAGTGCTCCTATCGGTGTAAGCAACGAATCCCGTCAGAATCTGCCACGATCGCGAAAGATTTCCATTGAGTACAGGACCGACAAATCCTCCGCCCCCACCCGATCCGAAAGAAATCACGGTGCTGTTAAATGCCTGGTGCAGGGGCGATCAGGACGCGCTGGAGCAGTTGGCGCGGGTGGTGGAAGCGGAACTGCGCAGGCTGGCGCGCGTGTATTTGAGCGCCGAGGCGTCGAATGCGATCGAGCCCACAGCGCTGATCAACGAAGTGTACATGCGGCTCATTGAATGGAACACAACGGAGTGGCAGAACCGGGCGCACTTCTACGCTGTTGCTGCCAAAATGATGCGACGGTTATTGGTGAACCAGGCGCTCGCGCGACGCCGGCAGAAGCGAGGTGGCGAGGCAATTCTCGTCTCCTTGACAGAGGCGGGACAGGTTTCCGACCGCCGGACCGAGGTAATCGCACTGGATGAAGCGCTGGAATCGCTGGCGAAGTTTGATGACCGGAAGAGCCGCATTGTGGAGCTTCGGTTTTTCGGGGGTCTGAATGCCGATGAGACAGCGGAGGTGTTAGGGATTTCTCCCCGTACGGTGCATCGGGAATGGGACCTGGCCCGCGCGTGGTTATTTCGCGAGTTGCGTGGCAGCGACCGTTACTAAGGGGATCAAGATCCAACCAAAGGCAGCGAGCTCGCCAGTTGCAGATCGATCATCATCTGGACCCGACGGTCGATCTGATAGAAACGGGCTGTCTGCTTGGCTGAAAGCACAGCCCGGAATTTTGGTAGATATTTGAGCCGGAGTTGGTTGACGTTCTCGTCTACGGTAAGCCAGCGTTTAGCAAGCCCATCGGCCTGCTGGTCTGTCATGGTGTCGGCCTGCGCGTACTCTTTGATCAGGTCATATTTGGCCTTGTTGCTCGCGACCAAGTCGGAGACGTACTGATCATAGACGGGCCAGAACTTTGTCGCCTCCTGATCGGTGAGATTCATGTTCTGAGCAATGATCTGTTTCCTTTGCGACCTTAGATCCTGCCTCAGCATTTGGATTTGCTGATCCAGCGGAGACTGCTGACTTGTCGAAGACTGGGGCTGGTCCTGCCCCTGAGC
>JAFAUR010000761.1 GCA_019243205.1 Acidobacteriaceae bacterium
TTAGTAGCTGGTGCGTGCAGAGTTGTGTCCAGATTGGAAGCAGTAGGTCCCACATTTCTCTACCTCTTGCTGGTCGTCGGCGATTAACTTGCGCGAATTGACGCAAAAGCTGCGTTTTCCCAAGCAATAGGAACGGCTCTGACGAAAAGGCCACGCGCAGACGGTGCGGTCTTGCTTCTATCTCCTGTCTCTGTTCGCGAGTGATGACCCTTGCCAGCTCGGAAAGGGCGAATTGCAAGCAGTTGGACAAGATCGTCTATGCTGACTATGCCAAATTAAGACGCCTTCGTTATCAATGACTGGCAGTCGCCGAATTCCCATGGCGCTGCATCTGTTCCGCGGTCTCAAATAAATCCTGGGCTTCGGGTACGGTGACCACACCACGACCCATGATGTCTCCCAAAGTGAGTCGAGTGACGTCAATTCTTGGCGCGGATGATTCCAACCACAATATCGCGATCCGTAAGAATCCCCACAGGAACAGGTCTTCGTTTGCCGGCTTGAATAACCAAAACGTTACCGACATCACGTGAACGCACTAGCAGAGCTGCTTCCAAAACCGGAGTGTCCCGAGTGGCGGTGACTACATCACGAACACAAATCTCGCGGATCCGCATTGCCTTTCTCCTTTCGTCAATAACAGAACGAGTGCACGCCCGGGGCCTTCACACTCCCCTCTGTCCACGACACCCGGGCAGGCGCCGGTTATGGAGGTTCCGGTAAGATCGCCTTACTGATACTTTGTGCTGTCAGATGTTGCTTTGAGCCACACGACTACCAGAGTCGGCTTTGTTTTCCTCGTTATTCCACCAAGGTTTGCGTCTTTGTTTTGCAATTCCAGAACACCTGATGTAAAGAAGATGTAACGAGTTGGTAACGAACTCTAACGGACCATCCGTCTGCGTTTGTTGCAAATGGCGAATGCCAGGATGCGAGGGATCTATGAAACTCGAAAGAGTGATTTTTGTTTTGGCGCTGACACTATTGTTCTTCGCCTTCTCACTTGCTTACGCCCAGACGATTACCACTGGAGACGTGGTGGGCGCCGTGACAGATGCGACTGGTGCCGTCGTGCCGGGAGCCAAGATGACTTTGAAGAGTCTAGACACGGGAGAAACGCAAACGACGTCAACCAGTTCGTCGGGAGGCTATCGGTTTGCCTTGCTCAAGCCCGGCGACTACACCGTGGAGGCGACGACTGCCGGTCTGAAATCCGATATCGCAAGGGTTTCGGTGCAGATAGGCCAGGCTGCGACCGTCGACTTAGTTGCCAAAGTACAAACGATGCAGCAGGTCGTCGAGGTCTCGGAGACCGCCGTATTAGTCAACGCAGATAATGCGAACCTGAGCACCGGGTACAACACCGCTCAGCTGGCGAACCTGCCCGCGCCCGGGAATGACATGACGGCGTATGCGTTCACGGCCCCAGGCGTGACCATCAGCAGCGCCGGCGGCTACGGCAACTTCTCGGCGTTCGGTCTTCCAGGCGTCTCGAACCTGTTCACGATCAATGGCAACGACAACATGGATCCGTATCTGAACCTGAATAACTCGGGAGCCAGCAATCTGACGCTGGGTTCCAATGAGCTTGCTGAAGCGACCGTCGTTGTCAACGGCTACACAGGGCAATACGGACGTCAGGCTGGCGCAAATGTGAATTACGTTACCAAATCGGGAACGAATCAGTTTCACGGGAATGCCGCGTGGTATTGGAACGGACGTTACATGAACGCGAACGACTGGTTCAACAATGCAACCGGTACACCGCGTCCCTTTTCAATTTCCAACGAGTGGGCGGATTCTATCGGTGGCCCGATTCTCAAGGACAAGCTATTCTTCTTTATCGACAACGAGGGCATCCGCTACTCGCTGCCGAGCGGTGGACCCGTATATATTCCAACGACCGATTTCTCCAACTTCGTTTTGACCCATCTGGTGTCGACCAATGCTCCGGCCGTTCCGTTCTACACGACGGCCATGAACCTGTACGCCGGTTCCTCGGGAACTGCGCGAGCCACGCCTGTAACGGCGGCAACTGATCCCGCGCTCGGCTGCGGCGACATTGCAAGCGCCGGGGCCCCCGCAGACCCGGGTGCTCTCGCGGCTTATACCGCCGGCTTCGGCACGACGCGGCCATGCGCGCGAACGTTCCAAAGCGTCGTCAACTCCCAGAATACGGAATGGTTGCTGGCTGTTCGAGGCGATTACAACATCACCGCCAACGACCACATCTATCTGCGCTACAACACCGATCACGGAACCCAGCCGACCTACACGGATCCGATCAACCCTGTATTCAATGCCATTAGTAAGCAGCCGCAATACGGCGGGCAGTTCGGCTACACGAAGACGATAAGCGCAAGCATGGTGAACCAGTTGCTGCTTTCAGCTTCGTACTACTCTGCTTTCTTCTCACCGAATTTGACAACCGCTTTGGCTGCATTCCCCACAACC
>JAFAUR010000821.1 GCA_019243205.1 Acidobacteriaceae bacterium
AACACTTTGTATGGGTTGATACCAATCAGCACATTCAGCAGTTATACTGGAACGGGCAGGCGTACGGCGAACAAGATTTAACCGCTGCAGCCGGTGCGGTTTCTGTAATGGTTGGCACTGGTATTAGTGCATTTGTCGATCCCTCCAGTTCTGCCCAGCATTTTGTTTTCATCGGCAGTGATCAGCACGTGCATCAAATCGTCTGGAATCAGACGTGGAGTGGAACAGATTTCACTGCTGCAACTGCAGCGCCTGTTCCGGCTGGAGGCGCGCTGTCAATCGGGGGCCAACAAAGTGGGAGTCAGTTGCCAATCTTCGCTCCACAATCAACGACAACCCTCTACGCCGCTTGCAACGATCAAGACGGTCCTATTCCCTACTGCAATCTGACTCTGCAAGCCGGATATTATGACAATACAAACGGCCACACTCACACAAACATGCAGGCACCGCTCTCCGAGATATCGCCGGGTTCCGGACGATCGGACGGAAGCGGGAACTTGGTCGTCACTCTAACTACGACTCGTGTCGGTCATCAAGAAACCATTTACGAATGTGACACCGACCACAACATCTGCTCCGTCAATGATTATTTGGTGGGGTTTTCTGGCTTGGTTCTCGTTAACGGGTCTGCGCAAGCGATACTCGTGGGTGCGACGCCCTACCACGGAAACGATAACTATTATAACCACTGGATGACCACAAATGCTCTAGTTGGTTTGTCGGACACTATATCAGCCTTTTTGGGCGCCCATCCCGGGCAGGGCCAAGTCGCTCTTAACGACATGGCGCTTCCCTATGGAGGGGTGTTTGATCTGAATCGCAATTGGACCAGCCCGCATGTTTCCCACGACTTCGGTACCGCCGCTGATGTCCGAGGTAACACTGCTCAGGCTGCCATACCTGTCAGCCTTCAAGAGCAATATCGACAAACGTGTCTCCAAAATGGCGCGATCGACGCTCGTATTGAGTATGCAACGCCCGGAGACACTGACGGTTATGTCCAAGATCCCCGTCGCCACATCCATTGCAGGTGGGCCTACTGAAAGTCAACCCAGGAGATAATCCATGCGTAAAGCCATCGCCATTCTATTAGCTTTCGCCGTTAAATGCGTTTCTCAGCAGCCGCGGGTTGCTCTAAGCCCAGTGCCGTTCTGGCCGAAAGACGGTGTCGTAACGGTCGAGTACGATGACCAAAACATCTTTTACTCACCAAGTACCGATGAGCTCATCATACGCTACCAACAACAGGGTGCGACTGTCGTGCAGCGGATTGCCCTCGGAAATCAAGCCGATCCGGATTACAGCGTGTCCGTATCTCGAATGGGAACTAACAAGTACTCGTACACATATCGGGTCCTAAATAAGCCGAGTGCTAAAGCGCCGCTTTCGGATATTCTCGTTGGCTTGGGTGAGCACGATTCAACTCTGGCAGTCCAATCTTCTGGCGCCGTCTCAGTTAAAGAAGATCACGCTCTAACTCACTTCGGTGTTCCCGCTGAATTAGCGCCAGTGCTCGTTGATGCCAAACCACCGCAACCCGCTCTCGCGGGACCCGCACCAGATACAGTCGACTTGGTTATTCAGTCGCAACTGCGACCGGGCTTCGTATTTGCTGCCGCCGAGAGCGTGGTCGATGAATTGGCTAATGCACATGCTCTGTCCGAAGTGCCTGAGCCGTTGCGCAGCCAAGCTCGCGAAAAGATCAACTCGCCTTGGTTGCACAAGCAATCCATCACTCTGGGCCCGCGGTTTGGAGATCTCGCCACACCTCAAGCGGTCGCCATCGACTATTTAACAAATCTCACTCGTTTGGTCCGGGCCGGCGTCCTACCGAAAGACTCGCAATTCGTCAGCTACATAACCGGAATGCTTCAAGGGCTTGTTCAATCCGAAGGCAGTATCACAATTCCAGCTGGTCTCGAGGAAGTCTTGTCCAAAGCCGTAACGCCCTTCGAAAAGGAAATCGCAGCCGCGTTGTTGATGGCTTTCGCCAGCAACTAAAACGCATTATGACAGCCCTGCTCATAACACTCCTCCCGAGTTTGTTTGGGTTCCCGGGAGCGCCGCTCAACAGTTTCTCAGGAATAGATCTTGCGCCGCGCCAGACGGTTCTCGACAATCTTCCACTTTGGTCCAATGATGGAGGCGCTCTAGAAAACTTTCCCGACCAACATGTGTTCCGCGACACATCTGGCGACATCGTCATTGTCTACAGACCAGAAAACGATCGATCTGGTCGCGGAACACCGCGAGTAATCCATTATGTATTGCCTAACAAGGTTGCTCCGGAAATCTCGAGTTTCGTCCACAATGGAAACAATGGTCTAGTCGATTACGTATATAAGGTGCGCAATGAATCCCGTGCTGCGCAGCCGATTACGGCATGGTATCTAATCGGTCCATCAATGGATGCCCGGGTAGAGTCGGATTCCGGGGCTTGGTTCGGAGGAGCAACAAAGACAACCTTCGGTATCCAGGTTGCAATACCATATTTGCCGAACGGCTCGTACCTTTCGTGGATGGCGCAAAAACAAGGTATTTCCCCTGGCTCTGCTGAGGGTGGATTTAAGATTTCCTCACCATATCTTCCAGGCATCACGACCGCGTACGTGCGTGGGAATGGGACGTTTACTGTCCCTGATGAATTGCCGCTGGAGGTGTCAGATCAGCTTGCACCAGTTGACAATCTGGCAGTTTCCAGTTTCATAACGATAGCAGTTGGGCCACGATTTCCCCCAAATGCGTCGGCAACGACAATCCTCAAAGGATTTCGACAAGACTTATTTTTTCTGTCCGAGCATTCGCCTCAAGTGCTAGGTGATGCCGAAGCCTGTAAGCACCTGCTGGTCATACTTGATGAATGTCTTTCGACTGGAACCGCGCTCTGCAGGATTGCGCCGCCACAGGGTGCGAATCTTCTTTCCGATATCACTCGCGCGCTTCAGTTTGATCTACAGAGAATAAATCAAATCAGATAAACGACACAGAAGGTTGTGGCAAGCGGATCGCACCAGATGTTCAGAGAAGATTGCGTTCGCGTGATAACTGAGAAACCAACAAACCGCCGACAAGACTCCTTTGGAAAATCACGGAAGCAAAAAAGAGCTGAGGGATGGAGTCTTCAGCTCTTTATATTTGATGCAAACGTAAAAATCACGAGACCGCTGCGCACCAGTTCCTGGTTTGCTTCGAACACTTCGTCACGAAGGGAATCTAAACTCATTGCCTTGGTCTCATTGTCTCGGCAATCCTCCGCAGTTCCGGCAAAATGTTTCCTATGGCAGCAGGCTCAGAATTCTTCCGGCCAAAGGAAAAATACAGCTTCCTGTATAGCTGGTAAAGATCTTCGTACACCGCGACCGCTTCGGGTTCGGGTTCGAAGACGCGATGCTGCGGACATAGCGCATTCTGGCCTTCTTCTATCGAACGGAAAGCACCAATCGACAGAAACGCGAAAACGGCTGATCCCAGGCTCGTCACATCTCCCTGCGGAACGAGTATGGGTTTATTCAAAACGTTTGCATAAACTTGGTTCAGCACGGCACTGCGTTGTGGGATGCCGCCGCCGTTGATGATCCGGTCCACCGCCGCGCCATGCTCGTGCATTCGATCGAGAATGATGCGCGTATGAAAAGCTGTTCCTTCAACTGCAGCGAACAGCTCATCCGCTGCCGTGTTCGTCAGGTGCCATCCGAGGGTGATCCCGCCCAGCTCCGGATTCACCAGCACCGTGCGGTCGCCGTTGTCCCACGTCATGCGCAAAAGCCCCGTCTGCCCCGAGCGGTAGCCGGTGATTTCGTGTGAAAGCGCCGCGACCGATGAGCCCGCGCGGCGCGCGATCGCCTCGAAGATATCGCCGACAGCCGATAATCCAGCCTCGATTCCCGTGTAGTGGGGATGTACCGAGCCGGGAACCACGCCGCAAACGCCAGGCACGAGCGTCGGGCTTGCACTCAGGCCGATGATGCAGGTTGATGTCCCGATCACGTTTACGACGTCTCCGAGTTTCACTCCCGCCCCGACCGCATCCCAATGCGCGTCGAACGCGCCCACCGGGACCACCGTGTCCTCATGTAGTCCGAGTTTCGTTGCCCATTCCGACGTGAGATTTCCTGCCAGCTGATCCGAGGTTGCGTATATCCCCCGGAGCTTCTCGCGAACCCCGGTTAAAAGTGGATCTACCGCGCCCAAAAAGTCGTCGGGGGGCAATCCCCCGAGCGACCGGTTCCACATCCATTTGTGTCCCATGGCGCAGACACTCCGCGGCACCTGGTCCAGATCGCCGATGCCGCACAGGACTGCCGCGACGTAATCGCAATGCTCAAACGCCGACTCGAGCCTGTCGCGCCGATCCGCGTTGTGTCGCAGCCAGTGCAGAAGTTTCGAAAAACCCCATTCGGACGAATAAACCCCGCCGCACCAGTCGATCGCCTCCAGCCTGCACTCATGCGCCTTGCGCGTAATCTCGGCCGCTTCCCTCCAGGACCGGTGATCGCACCAGAGATAGTAATCATCCAGCGGTTGCAGGCCCTCACTAACAGGAATCACGCTTGAGCCGGTCGTATCGAGCGCAATCGCCTTGACATCACGACCCGGGACGCCCGCTTGCGCGAGCGCGCTCCGCGTTGCGGCTGCCAGCGCGGCCATGTGATCCGCGTGGCTCTGCGTCGCAAAATCGGGATCGTTTCGCTTCCGGTGCAACGGATATTCGGCCACCGCGGCGGCAATCCGTCCGCGCTCACTATCGAACAGCGAAACTCGTACGCTGAGAGTGCCGAAGTCGACTCCGGCGACCAGTGTGCTCATGCCTGCTTCTTCGGAAAGAAACGAATCAGGTAAAACAGGCCGATGACTAGCAGGACCAGGCCCCACCAGAGACTCGCGTGCAAATTCGCCAGAACCGGCGGATGTTCCGGCGGAGCAGCGAGTTCATAAAACCCGGTCGCCGTAATCAGAACGCCATAGGCTGTCAGCAGCAGGCCAATGAAAAACCAGATCGAGATAAAGCCAGGTCCGTGCATAAAAGATCGATTTTCGTTACCAGAAGATGAGGTTCAGGACCACAAACACGACACTGACGAGCGTGGCCCAAAATAGCGGGCGATGGTACAGCGGCAAATAGCCCTCGTCCGGAATCTTTGTCGCACCGTATACTAGCCCACTCAACTCCGAAAGCGGCTTTGGAGTGGTTGCCAGGCTCACGAACACCGTAACGAGCACGCAGATAATCCACGACCACAAGGCACGGTACATGTTCTCCGCCATATCCTTCGCATACGGTGAAAGCGCGATGTACCGCAACGCCGAAGGGTCCAGCTGCACCCAGATGAACATACCGATGGACGAGGCCGTCCCGGCCAGCAGCCCCCAGAAACCTCCCGCGGGGGTCGCGCGCTTCCAGAGCATGCCCAGGATCACAGTGCCAAACAGCGGTGCGATGAAGAAGCTGAACAATGCCTGCACGTAATCCATGATGCTGAGGAACTGCATCACCAGGTAAGCCGTCCCGATACTCACCAGAACACCAACAACCGTGCACCAGCGTCCCACGGCTACGTAGTGCGCGTCCGGCGCATCTTTACGAATGCCCGCACGGTAGATGTCATAGGTCCAGACGGTCGCAAACGCGCTTACGTTGCCGGCCATACCGGACATGAAGCCTGCAATGAGCGCCGTGATGCCCAGCCCGAGAAGTCCAGGGCCGCAATAGCGCGCCAGCATCAGCGGGAGCACCTCGTTGTACGTGTGTAGGCCTGATCCCGCCTGGGACTCACCGACCAGCTTTTCCGGCAAAACTGCCAGTGCGAGTAAGCCCGGAAGAATGACGATAAAGGGAACCGCCATCTTGAAAGCCGCCCCGATAATGGGCGCCATTTTGGCGCTGCGCAGATCTTTCGCTGCCAACACACGTTGAACCACCAGAAAATCGGTCGTCCAGTATCCGAACGAAATGACAAACCCCAGCCCCAGAACGATGCCTGTCCAGTGGATACCCATCGGGTTCGTTGTAAACGAGCCCAATCCGCTCCACAAATGCGTGTAATCCTGGCCCGGAAAGTTCGCGTGAATGCGGCGCACCATCCCGCTCCAGCCGCCCGCCTCTATGAGGCCGAGAATTGAAATCACAATCGCGCCCAGCCAGATGAGAAAGAACTGAAGCACTTCGTTGAAGATGGCCGAAAGCAACCCGCCCAGAAAAACGTAAGCCGCAACCGTGATCGAAGACACCCAGATGCTGAAGTGGATGTCCCAACCGAGAATGATCCGCATCACCAGTGCCATCGAGTACATGTTGATGCCGCTCATCAGCACCGTCATGAGTCCGAACGTAATAGCCGAAAGGGCTCGCGCCGGTTCGCCAAAACGCAGTTTCAGATACCCGGGTACCGAATGGGTCCGCGAGATGTAATAAAACGGCATCATGACGATTCCGAGGAAAAGCATGGCCGGGATCGCGCCAATCCAATACCAGTGCGTGGCCAGAATGCCGTACTGATAAGCCGAGGCAGCCCATCCCATCAACTCCAGGGAACCGAGATTCGCGGCAACAAAACTCAGGCCGGCGATCCAGGAACTCATGTCCCGACCGGCCAGAAAGAAATCGTCTCCTGTCTTGGTAAATCGCTTCAAATAGAAGCCGATTCCCAGCACCATGGCAAAATACAATCCGATGACGATCAGATCTACCGGGCTGAGCGATAAGAGTTTCTGCGTCGGCTCCATGACGGCAAACAATGTGGGCATTCTACCCCACTCATTCATAGTGGATTCGCTTTCTCGTTGCCATGACTAATCAAACGGTCGACGTGGACACGGGCGGCAAGAGCCCCGGCTTTATTCGTGAACTCGGAACATTCGATTCCGTCATGATCGTCATCGGGACGATGATTGGCTCCGGCATCTTTATAGTGCCGGCCGAGATGGCGCGCGTCATCGGAAGTTCCGGTTGGCTGCTGGTCGCCTGGGTATTGACAGGAATCCTCACGCTCGCTGCCGGCATGTCCTACGGCGAACTTGCCTCTATGATCCCCGAAGCCGGAGGCATGTACGTGTACCTGCGCGAAGCCTTTTCGCCTCTCTGGGGATTCCTGTACGGATGGACGCTGTTTACGGTCATCCAGACCGGAACCATCGCCGCCGTGGCCGTGGCGTTCGCGCGCTATGCCGGAACCTTGTTCCCCGCCATCTCCGAGACCTCTTACATCATTCCTCCGCTGCACCTTTCTTCCGGCTACGCCGTTTCTCTTTCCACCACGCAACTGCTCGCCATTGCGGTCATCGTCCTGTTGACTTGGACCAACACGCTAGGCATCCGTTACGGGAAGATCGTGCAGAATATGTTTACCGTTGCCAAAACCGGCGGCCTTATTGGTTTGATCATCGTCGGCGTCTTCATCGGACGCAATACGGAAGCGGTCACCGCGAACTTTTCCCATATGTGGAGCACGATGGCCGTGACCCCCGTTTCGGCCGGGCTGACCGTCGCCACGGCTGCGGGCCTGCTCGCAGCCATTCTTGTCTCGCAATCGGGTTCGATGTTTTCGGCGGATTCCTGGCACGATGTCACGTTCGCGGCTGGTGAAGTCAAAGACCCGCGTCGTACTCTTCCCAAGTCGCTAATCATCGGCACCGTTGTGACCGTTGTCCTCTATTTGCTTGCCAATGTCGCCTATCTGCTGACCCTGCCGCTTTCAGCTATACAAAAAGCGCCGTCGGACCGCGTTGCGACTGCGATGCTCGACGTTGTTGCTCCCGGTTGGGGCACGCTCATCATGGCGCTCGCGATCATGGTTTCCACGTTCGGCTGCGTCAACAGCCTTGTGCTCGCCGGACCGCGCGTGTATTATGCAATGGCAAACGACGGGCTGTTTCTGAAAGGCGCGGCCAAGTTGAACGGCGCGCACGTGCCCGGGAATTCGCTGATCGTGCAGGGGATCTGGGCAGCCGCCCTGGTTCTGCCGCGAACGTTCAACCCTGCCACCCATGAATACGGCAACCTATACAGCAATCTGCTCGATTACGTCATCTCCTCTGCGCTCATCTTCTATATCCTCACCATCCTCGCTGTCCTTCGACTCCGCCGCATTCGCCCCGATGCTGAACGCCCCTACCGCACGCTCGGCTATCCGATCGTTCCGGTAATTTATGTCGTCGGCGCCACAATCATCCTGATCGCGCTTTTCTTCTATCGAGCTTCGACCACTTGGCCGGGGCTCGTCATCGTCCTTTGCGGATTACCCGTCTATCTGCTAATGAAAAAACGCGCCGTGTAGGGCAGCTTCAGCGACTCAAGGCCGCCCGCAAAAGGCAGCAGAGTTTAGAACGATAGACTGGCAGCATGCAATCTCGCCTCCTTGCATCGTGGTTCGGGCTCCTCGTACTCGCTGTTCCTGTGTTTCCTGCCGGGTCTACCGCGGATTGGCAAACCACACTGCTAGAGCGCCTCCCCGCC
>JAFAUR010000898.1 GCA_019243205.1 Acidobacteriaceae bacterium
CACATCGCCGACTTGGAGTGGGGCGTCGATCCGAAGCGTAGATTCAACCTCGACTCGAATTCCCTCGCGGTTATAGCGCTTGAACCCACGGCTTTCAACTTCGAGCTTGTAGCTGCCCGGAAGCAGATTTACAAACTGATAATTGCCGGAAGCATCGGAATTCAGCGTTCGCCGCTCATCCGTCCCGGTATTAGTAAGCGTTACGGACGCTCCCGCTATTGCGGCGCCGGATGCATCGGAGACGGTTCCCACGATGCTACCTGTTGAGGTTTGCGCCCAGACGAGTGAAGTCGAGAGCGCGAACGCTGTCACGAACACAGCGGTAAATAGTCTACGGCCTTTGCTGATCATGATTGCCCCTGCCTGCGGTAGTATAGGCCGGATCGTCAAACCAGCCAACCTCATAACAGTTAAGTAACAGGATGGACTAATATTTTGACCAGCTTAGGGGTACAGGCCTAACGACTCCCACGCCGCCAATTAGCCTGCTCGGCGCCTGCCGGATCGGTGCCCCTCCGACCTGTGAGCCGGCGGGCGGAGTGAACCGCTCTGAAAGTGTTGCCATATACTTGTTTTGGTTGAACACGCGGGCACAGATTCCCGAGCCTTCCCTGTCCGAAGTCCGCGATGAACTGAGAAGCGTTCTCACGTCGAATCGCTTCCGTCATTCGCCCAGACTCAGGCGGTTGCTGCGTTACCTCTGTACCTCCTCTCTGGCGGACGAGGGAGAGCAAGTTTCCGAATACACGATCGCCCTTGACGTTCTTGGTAAGGCCGAAGATTTCAAAGAAGGCAAGGATGCCATCGTTCGAGTCGAAGTCCACCGGCTGCGGAAGCGTCTTGCGGAATTCTACGACGACGAAGGCCGGGCTCACCGGGTGCGAATCGTAATTCCGACGGGGAAGTACGTCCCGCAGTTCAAATTGATGGAGAATGAAAACGGCAACGGAGCCATTAGCGAGCCTGAGCCGCCAGCGTTCCAGACACACGTAATCGAGGCACTTCAACCCAAGTCTGACAATGCCCCACGGCAACTGCTCACCATGGCGGGCGATTCGATATTCGCCCGCTGGCCGCGCTTCGGCCTACGAACGTTACTAGTCGCGGCAGTTATCATTGCCGTTGGCCTTTCCGCGTTCGAGTTCCGTCGAGCTGAGGAACGCCCTCTCGAAAGCTTCTGGAACCCGGTATTGTCGTCGACCGGCGATATTTTGTTATGCATCGGGAACCGGTCGGGTGGACGATCACACTCCGCCTTCGACGCCACCGGAAGCGCATCGCTCAATCTCAAGGAATTCCATACCGCCGACAGCCAGATGGTTCACGTCGCCGATGCAGCGGCTCTCGCCCGATTCGCCGGTGTGATGCAGGCCCGAGGTAAACGCTACCGCATTGTGTCTCAATCGGAGGCCACCTACGCGGACCTGCGAAGTAGTCCCGTCGTCCTGATAGGACTCCTGAATAACGACTGGACCAAACGGCTCGTCGGACTTCGCTTTACGGCGGAACGGATCGGACCGGGTAAGGTGCTTATCCGCGATCACTCGAATCCGTCGCGGGCCGACTGGTTCATTGACTACTACAAGCCCGTTCTGGAAATCTCAAAAGATTATGCGCTCGTCTTGAGGGCCACTGATCCAAAGACCGAACAGATCGTCGTCGCCGCTGGCGGAATGTCGGTCTTCGGAACGCTCGCCGCGGCGGAATTCCTCACCAACAGCAACGAGTTCCGCAAGCTGGCAGCCTCCGCGCCGAAGGGATGGGCAAACAAGAACCTCGAGGTTGTGCTCTCAACGGATGTGATCCGCGGCAATGCCGGTCCCCCAACGGTTGTGGCCACACATTTCTGGTAATGATCACGTGGATTGTTTGTGACCCGACCCCGAAGGGGGCCCCGCCGTGTTGCTCTGATTTGTACCGTTAATCGAACCGCCGCCTCCGCCTGCTCCGAGGGCTCCGCCGCTATAGTCGCCGCTGGCGCTACGCGCTCGCGTGCACTCGTTTCAAAAATCTTCGTTTCTGGCCCGAGCGATGGCCGAACAGGATCTGGCGCATCGAAATTAAAGCTAACAATAACTAGGCGCCGTTTGGGGGACGCCGTTTGCAGACGAGGACTCCGAAGCTCTGCAACTCATCAACTCTCGCAGCTACCCGCCGAAATGATTGTTTACGATTTTCGCAGCTCTACAGCCACCACAAGAAGTAGTACGACAAAAACACCGGCGACAATTGCGATCCCGATGGCTTGCTTTCGATGACTCATTCGCTGACCGGTAATTGTCCTGCCGCCGTAGCCTTTTTTTACCTTTTTTACATCGCTGTACAGAATTACTTCCCTGCTCTTGAGGTCCACTTCACTCATCGAGAAATTCTGGGCGTTAATGGATTGCAAACTGCCATGGAACTCCGCACCCTTCTTCGTCCGAACCGTAAATCGATTGCCGATTCCAATACGGATAAGTTGATCTTTGATTGCCTGACTCTCCGCATTCAATGGAACCGGATTAGGCTGCTGCGCCAGCAAGTAGTTCAGTTGCAGAACGACTACAAGCAACGACAGCAGACGGGCAGACATTTTCTGGTTGAGCAATACTATCATCCAGGTGGAACCGGATGCAGTTTAGCCCGAAGTTTGCGACCCAACAAGGCGTTGAGAGAGGGTCTGCGGCGTTTTAAAAATACCGCAGACCTATCTCTTGCAATTACCGAACTTTTCGATTAACCGGCTAAGCGTTTCCGAATGAGAAACGTGAGTGCCAGTCCGAAAACAGCCAGGCAAACCGTTCCGGGCTCGGGGACGGGTGTGGGAACAAACTCCAGCCCGTGAAGGCCGACGCCGGTGATGATTGGCGTTACAACTCCGGTGGTTGGATCTACGCTTCCAAATTCATTTCCGACATTGACGTATAGCGAGCTGGTTGACAGACCTGTCGCACTAAGGGCGTAGACAATGTTTGCGGTCGTGTCCGTGAGGTAGAAGGTTCCAGACGAGGCCGTCGGATAGATACTGTCATCGGGACTGCCTATCGTCGTTCCGGGCAATGCTACCAGTGTCAGTGACGTCGCGGTCTGACTCAGCTGGCCCGGATTGTTGATGAAGGTGAGCGCCTTGTCCCCTTCGCCGGTCTCCACTAAACCACCCGTTGGCGTTGACTTGAGCGAGTCCGGGTCCGTAAGCTTTACCCCGTTGCCCG
>JAFAUR010000912.1 GCA_019243205.1 Acidobacteriaceae bacterium
AGTCGAAGGCGGACTCGCAGATGGCAACAAAACCGCCGACTACGATTCTTTGAGCTATACCGATACCGGCGTGGTCGCGACCGGCCCGGTCCCATTCTCAAACACGGCGAACGCGACAAAGCTGACAACGTTCGTTTCTTACACATCAAGCTTCACCATCCTGCTCTCGTTCAGTATCAACATTTCTGTCTGTAAGCTGTTCAGTCTCGGTGTGGCCGTACCCTCACTCGATTTACTCAACTTACTCGGACTCCCAAGGCCGTCTCTCCCAGCCGTGCCCGGAGACGTCAGCACAGACTTAACGAAACCGCCGTACTGCGTATTGATTCCGCTGATGACCATCAGCTTCAGTCCGCCTACCGGGCAAGATGATATTAGGGCCGGCGTCGTCTTCCTTGGTACTGTTTCTCTGGATGACACGTGGCAGGACCCGAGTACGAACGTTGCGTTGACGATCGACCCGCCAGCCCCGGACTTCCCGTCTTCGGTTCCGCTGGAAAAAGGAGCCAGCGTAGCTCAGTTTCTCTACACGTTTCCGAATCGATGTCTGCCGAGCGGAGATCCTGAGGACCCAACCTCCACCCTGGCGCCGACCCCGATTGCTCCGTACAGTACGTATTCCGTCAAAGCGAGCATCCCTTCCGCAAGCTCCGGGTGTCGGGTGTACGAAGTGACAGGCGCCCTTAAAGTCTTGAACAACGTCATCATCGTAAAGCTCCTGCAAGGCGTCGCGGGAGATGCGCCCGATTGGAACGAGGGCGCGGGCGCGCAACTGAATGGTGACCCAACGCAAGCACCGCTCGACGTGCCGAACTACGTCGTTTGCGAGTACGTGTTTAATTATCCGAACGGCCAAGCGCCAGGCTCGGCCACGGTGAAATTGGCTTTGTACGACGATCAGCGGCGGCCTCATGTCACCAGCACCGTGCGTATCTCGTTCAGTTCGGGAGCGAGCGCCACGATCTCAGCAGCTAACCCGACCCCGGCTGTATCCGTGCCGATACCGCCAAACACAGCTCCTGGAAGCTTCAGAGTGGAATGGCTTTCACCGGGATCACATGTCAACTACTCGACTCGGTTCTATCTCACGATGGATGCCGGATGTGCGTACGGCCGGACAGAGTTCTGGCTCAACGTTTGGAACTGGTCATGACGGCGAACGCGGCAGCAGTAGAAACCCAACAAATTCGGACCGCCGCACAACTTTTTGGCGCGCTGGCGGCGCCCGACCCGGTAACGCGCCTCACCGCTGTAAAGGCGATCCAGAAACAGCCGGAGGCGGCGCTCAAGTTCGGTCTGTTCGAAGGCCGTGATGTGATCGATACCTTGCTGCTTCACTCCACGCGCGTGGAAGGCACGCTCGAGTGGATGGACTGGCTCGGCGCGCTGGCCGGTTTCCGCGATGGGCGGGTGAGGAGCTTCTTTCTCGATGTGCTTCGATTGTATGACGAGCCGGTGGTCGTATTTGCAGCCATGCAATATTTAGCCGTCGACGGTTCGCGCCCGCCTGCCCCGGCGCTGGTCCCGCCGCTGCTGCAGAACGAGTGCCCTGTGCGCGCTCGAGCGGCAGCCGAGTTGCTCACCCACGCCGAAAGGCTCTCTCCTGAAAGCCGAGTGCGGGTGGGGCTGCTGTCGAGCGAAGCGCAACCGGTCGCGATCGACGGTGAGACCGCCTCGGCCTGGATGGCCGAATTGCACGGCCCGTTCCGGGCGGAGGCGATGGCGGATCTCGAAGCGCAGTCTCTCCCGGCCTGGCTGGAACTTTCCCGAAATTGGAGCAAGCTGGATTCGAACGACCAGGTATGGCTGCTGGAGTGGGGCCGCCGCGACTGTCCGGATTCGATCGGGCCCGTCTTGGAAACAGCTCTTTCGTCCACATGCACGCCCCTTTTGAAAGCAGCTCTGGACACGCTGTCGCACGGTGCGATTGCCGAGCTTCACCCTTCGCTCTTGCGGCTGGCAGCGCCAGCACTCGGGCACTCCGACCCGCAGATCAGGTGTGCGGCTGTGACTGCCAACCCGCCTGGGATGGATTGGCGCCGCATGCTGGCCACGGAGGAAGATGCTTCCGTACGCCGAGCTTGCCTGATCGCGCTTCGAAAAGGCGAAGGCGAGAAAGCTCTTGCGGAGTTGTTGGACTCTTTGCGCGATCAGGACTGGCGAACTCGCGCGGTCGCGGCAGCAGAACTCGTACGGCTCGGCACGCCTACAATTCATGTCGTCAGGCCGCTGGTGCATGACTCGCAGGACTACGTTCGAATCGCCGCCGCTGGCATTCTGGCCGAACTTGAGGAC
>JAFAUR010000067.1 GCA_019243205.1 Acidobacteriaceae bacterium
GAAGAGTGTTCCCGCTAATCCGCGCCTCGTCATAGAAAGCTTCCGCGGCGATGCCAAGATCGTCGGCACAGACGGCACGGATATCACCGTGGCTGGTCACAAGCTGATCCGCGCCTTTGAAGCTCCCGAGGCCGAACGCGCGAACGCTCAAACGCCCGTAACCATTACAACGGCGGGCAACACTGTCGTCATTCGCTGCAACCAGGACAAAGCGGGTACGCGCGCCCCCGTTATCACGAATCTGGAAATCGCGATCCCGCGGCACGCCTCCGTTATCGCCACCGGAAACGTGGGAGACTTCGACATTTCGTCGATTCTCGGTGACATCGATGTCAGCAGTGAAAGCGCCGGTGTGCGTTTGCAGGATATCGGCGGCAACGTAAAAATAGACACACATCGAAGCAATCTCATCCGCTGCACAAATATACAAGGCAATGTCGATCTTCGCGGGCGGGGCACGGATGTGGACCTCACCAAAATCGCCGGTCAAGTCACCGTCGGTGGTGACTACAGCGGCAGTGTGGCATTTCGCGAACTGGCGCGGCCCTTGGAAGTTCGTAGCATGCGGACGGAGCTGAGGCTGCAGCAATTGCCCGGTGAGATCCGGATGGAGCGCGGCAGCCTGAACCTGGAAAATGTGGTCGGTCCGGTTCGCCTCGCGACGCATGTAACGGATGTCAGTATTGACGGTTTCTCCAACAATCTGGAAATGACCGTCGACAAGGGTGATGTTGACCTTCGCCCCAACAAGTTGCCGCTTGGCAAGATAGACGTCCACACGCGTTCGGGAAACATCGAACTTTCCCTTCCCCAGACCGCCGCGTTCGCTCTCTCCGCCAGCACGGACCACGGCGAAATCGACAACGAGTTTGGTGATGCTCTGAAGGAACAGACCTCCGGACGAGGCGCTCATCTGCAGGGCGCCGTTGGATCGGGGCCCGATGTCCGCCTCACCACCGATCGCGGCAACGTAACGGTGCGGAAGGCAGGTGGACAGCCCGAAACTGTCAAGGTCTCGAGCGTACACAACCCGGCTCCTGCCCCTAAGCCCGCGCCCGTCGCTTACCTGCGCTCTCGATAGCGGCTTAGAGACGCTGGGTTAGGGCGCCGCGACTGATTCTGTATTGGAAAAACGGCCATCGGCGTCTGGCCCGACAAATCACTCCAGTCGCGGATGAGGTGCGCCTGATCGAAGTAGCCCGCTAGCCCTGCAAGGTCTGCCCACTATTGGCGTTTGTCGATCGATGCGAGGCGCTGGGCATAGCGGAAACGGAGAATGCGGCTCAATTGCTTTCGGGCGCAGCCCGGTTTCCTCAACGCAGCACCGCCTGAAGTGCCGCGCGCTCAGGCCTGCTGACACGGCCGAGGGCAGTAACGTCCATCTGACCGCGTGAGAGTGTAAGCGCGCGGATCGCTTGTTGCACCGGCGTGGGCGGCTGCAGCCGCTCTCTCACCAACTCGTCAAACACGATCCAACGATCTTCCGATCCGCTGATCTCTGCAAGTCGGGACTGGAGCTCTCGTCGTTTGCCCCAGACTTCAACGGCGCAGACGTTTCTGTCGGTGAGATCCGCCGGACGTATGCCGAGAATGCGCGCTGCCCTGCCCGGCCGGAACCGCATGCCGGTCGTGATCGTTCCAGGGGCAAGCGTGAAACGCTGAGCTCGCGTCATCGCCCCGATAATCGTTAGCCCGAAGCTCTGCGAATAGATCAGATCCAGACAACCATCTGGAGGTGCCAAATCTACCGCCTCGCGTTCCGCTGTCACTTGCCAGAAGCGCTCGACCGACGAGGCCACCTCCGGATATGGGACTTTTCAACATAAGAGAGACAGGCCGTACCGTTAGCTAGGCTAGACATTTGGACCTTTCTACTCCCCTCCAATACGTGAAAGGAATCGGACCTGCGCGCGGGGAGATGCTGGCCGCAAAAGGCCTCCTCACGGTCAATGACCTGCTTTATTATGCCCCGTTTCGCTACGAAGACCGCCGAAACGTGAAGACCATCGCCGAACTCGCACCCGGCGAGAAAGCGGCAGTGGTCGCGCGCATCAGTTCCGCGAGGCTGTCGGGTTATCGCCGGCGCGGGCCAGGTCTCTTCGAAGCAACTTTACAGGATGGGAGCGGCAGAAGTTTGCAGGCCCGCTGGTTTCACGGCGAACACTATGCAACCAGCCTGCTACCCGAGACACGTCTCGCACTCTTCGGCAAAGTGGAGCTCGACCACGTGCGCGGCGATCGCCTCATGATTCAGCCCGAGATCGAGATCCTTTCCGATAGCGAAGACGAGGACGAGATCTTGCATACCGGCCGCATCGTCGCGGTCTATGAAGCAGCCGGAAAAGTGTCGGCGCGCGTCTTCCGGATGCTCATCAACCGGGTCCTCAAGGACATCGAGATGCCGGAGGATCCCCTCCCGCCAAGCGTACTGGCGCGCACCGCTCTCCCTGGACTTGGTACCGCCATCGAAGAGGTCCACAGTCCGCCCCCCGAGGCGGACATTCGCTTATTGAACGAATTCAGGACGCCCGCTCAGGTACGTTTTATGTTCGACGAATTCTTCTGGCTCGAATGTGGACTCACACTGAAGAAATCGAAAGCAAAATCCGCAGACGGCATCGCGTTCACGGTCACGGAGCGCGCACGGCAGCAAATAAAAGCCATGCTCCCTTTTAAGCCGACCAAAGCGCAAAGGAGAGTGATGCAGGAGATTGCGGACGACATGAAGCGTCCGCATCCCATGAACCGCCTGCTGCAGGGTGACGTGGGGAGCGGCAAGACCATCGTAGCTGCCCAGGCCGCCGTCATTGCGGCTGAGAACGGATTCCAGTCGGCGGTTCTCGCCCCTACCGAAATCCTGGCAACTCAGCACTATGGCAGTTTCAAAAAGCTGCTGGAACCGCTGGGGTATGTGGTCGCGCCGCTTACCGGCTCGGCTTCCTCACGGGAGAAAACGCAGATCAAGAACCTGATCGCACGCGGGATGATCAACGTCGCGGTAGGCACGCATGCGCTCATTCAGGAAGACGTGGCATTTGCAAAACTCGGGCTCGCCATTGTCGATGAGCAGCACCGCTTCGGCGTCCGCCAGCGGTTGGAGCTCATCAAAAAAGGCGTGGAACCCGATGTTCTTGTCATGACGGCAACGCCCATTCCCCGTACGCTCGCTCTTACGCTCTACGGCGACCTGGATGTCTCCACGATTGACGAACTGCCACCCGGACGACGTCCCATCGTTACGAAACATGTGCCCGAGTCGAAGGCGGAAAACGTCTATCGATTTGTCGCGCAGCAGGTAAGTGCCGGGCGTCAAGCCTACTTCGTATATCCGGTGGTCGAAGACACAGAAACAGCCGCCGCAAAGGCAGCCGAACACATGTTCGAGCATCTTGCGAAAGAAGTCTTCCCCAGCTTGCGCGTCGGGCTTCTACACGGAAAGCTCTCCCCCGAGGAGAAAGAGACAGCCATGGCGAATTTCAAGTCGGGCATGACGAACATCCTGGTGGCCACAACCGTCATCGAAGTGGGCGTGGACGTGCCGAATGCTTCCGTCATGGTGATCGAAGGCGCGGAGCGTTTCGGACTGGCTCAGATTCATCAGCTTCGGGGGCGCGTGGGGCGCGGTCCGCACCAGAGCTACTGCATTCTGGTAACCGGCAAACTGAATGAGATTGCACGGGAACGGATTCGCACGCTGGTCGATTCCAGCGACGGATTCTATATTGCCGAAATGGACTTGAAGCTACGCGGTCCAGGCGAATTCTTCGGCACTAAGCAATCAGGCATCCCCGGGCTGCGGCTAGCTGACCTGATGCGTGACGGTGACATTCTGGCGATGGCGCGCGCAGAAGCGCAGAGCCTTGTCTCCGACCCGGCGCGAGCATCCGAGTTGCGCGACGCCGTACGCTACATCCAGGGAAATTGGCAACGCCGCTACGGACTTGCCCAGGTTGGATAAGCAGAGATGAGGGTCATAGCGGGGCGGTTCCGCAGCCGCCTGTTGAAGTCCGTCCCGGGACTGAACGTTCGCCCGACTCCCGACCGCTTACGCGAAGCACTGTTCAATGTCTTGGCGCCGCGCATTGAAGGCGCCGTGTTCCTTGACGCGTACGCTGGAAGCGGCGCAGTCGGAATCGAAGCGCTCAGCCGTGGCGCGCAACACGCGATCCTGATCGAACGCAACGCTCAGGCTCTTTCCGTCCTGCGTGACAATCTGCGAACGCTCGGTTTAGAAGAGCAAGCGACGGTCGT
>JAFAUR010000170.1 GCA_019243205.1 Acidobacteriaceae bacterium
CGTCACGACCCCGAGCGGTGCGCAGAATCTGACGCAGCTGGGGACAGCGGACTGGGCGCACTGGGGCTTGAGTTCGGGAACCAGCTTCGATCACAAGACGAGCGGGAACACGCAGATCAGCAACTACACCATCGTGGGCACGGGTCCGGTGAATAACTACACGGATAACCCAGTAGGCTTCACGTGGACGGACGGGACGCCGACCGCGAGTGCGACAAACAGCACGACGGGTGCGTACATATCGGGCGTGAACAACGGATTCCAGCTGACCGCTCCGGCGGACCAGACCACGCGGACGCTGACTGTCTATGTGGGCGTGTGGCAGTCGCAAGGAAAGATGGTCGCGCACCTGAGCGACGGCAGCGCGGCGGATTATGTAGATAGCTCATTGAGCAACAGCACGGGGACGGCGCTAGGTTTATATACGTTCACCTATCATGCCGGTTCGAGCGGGCAGAAGCTGACAATTACTTTCACGCAGGCGAATAACACCGCCGGGAACGTAACCTTGCAGGCCGCCACACTACACTGATTCGCAGCCGCCTCGGTAACGGGTATGATGGTGTGCTATCAATGCGGCACGCTACTCGAAGAGAATGGCTGTCCAACTGCCTGATTCTGCCCCTTCAGCCAACGCTGGCTGCCGCGTTCTCTCATGCGCAAACGGCTGCGAAATCCGGTTCTGGGAAATTCGAGTTCTTCGATGAACCCACGGCAGGTGACATCGAAGCTCTGGCCGAACAGATCATCCCTGGAATCGACGGCCCGGGAGCCAAAGACGCCGGCGTCATTCACTTCATCGATCGCGCGCTTAGAACCTTCGCCGCTGATAGTGCCGCCGACTTTCGAACCGGTTTCGCGCAAGTTGTGCAAAGGCGGAAGGAACTGTTTCCAGGTTCTACATCAATCGTTTCGCTGACGCATGAGCAGCAGGTTCAACTGATGGATGCCATCGCTGAAACTGATTTTTTCGATCTGCTGCGCACGCTGACCGTGTTGGGCTTCCTTGGTGACCCGAGCTATGGCGGTAACAGAGACCAGCTCGGCTGGAAACAGATTGGGTTCGAACCGAAAATGTCCTATGAGCATCCCTTCGGTTTCTACGATGCCGGCATCCCAAGCGAGACGAACGTGAAATGAACCTGCCTCGCTACGCTTTCAAAGATCCGGTTGATTTCGCTGTAATCGGTGCGGGCGCAGCGGGCGGCGTCGTTGCCAAAGAATTGTCTGTCGCCGGTTTTAGCGTGGTCGTCCTGGAACAAGGTCCTTATCTCCGCGAGAGGGACTTCGGCCACGATGAGATTAAGTACTCTCACCTTCAAGCATTAACGAACAATCCCAAATTTCAGCCGGTCACTTACCGAAAGACTGCATCTGAACCGCCAAAACGCCTGAAAGCGGTGGAATATGGACGGCAGGTTGGGGGCGGGAGTGTTCACTTCACCGGGAACTACTGGCGCTTTCATGAAAGTGATTTCCAAGAACGTAGCCTGTTTGGCGAGGTTGCTGATGCCGATTTGCAGGATTGGCCCATCACCTATGCCGACTTGGAGCCCTATTACACCAAGGCCGAATGGGACCTCGGCATCTCCGGTTTGGCTGGCGCGAATCCGTTTGAGGCGCCGCGGTCCCGTCCTTATCCGCTTCCCCCCAAGCCGCCGAAATCATCCGGTGTTTTGTTTGAGGGTGCGGCCAGAAAGCTCGGACTGCATCCGTTTCCCGCGCCGGTAGCAATTCTTTCTCAGCCTTACAATGGTCGTGCGGCCTGTGCGGATTGTGGCTTCTGCGAACAGTTCGGCTGTGAAATGGGCGCGAAATCGAGCACGCTTGCGAGCGTTATCCCCGTCGCTGAACGGACCGGGCGGTGTGAGATCCGTCCCCACTCTTACGTGCGAAAGATCGAACTCGACAGCGCCGGTCGCGCATCCGGCGTCATCTACTTCAACGAGCAACGGCAGGAAGTATTTCAGCGCGCGAAAGCTATCTTCCTGTGCGCCAATGGCGTGGAGACTCCCAAACTGCTGCTGCTTTCCAAGTCGAACCGCTTTCCCGATGGGCTTGCGAATTCGAGCGGCATGGTGGGCACCCACTTGATGTGGGACAACGGCGCAGTTGCGCAAGGCCTTTTTGAGCATGCGCTTAATGAATATAAAGGGATCCAGGTCACACGGTTGATTCACGACTATTACGCGTCGGACAGGAACCGCGGCTTCTACGGTGGGGGCGGCATTGACGCGCGTTTCGATTATTACCCTGCGAGTTTCGCGCTTACCGGTCTTCCCGTGGACGCGCCCAAGTGGGGGCGGGAATATAAGCGGATATTCACAACGTATTACAACCGGACCATGATGCTCCTCTCGCACACAACATCCCTCGCGCAGCCGCGAAACACTGTCACTCTGGACCAGGATGTCAGGGACGCGTGGGGATTGCCGGGCGCCTGTATCACTTCCAACTATCATCCGGACGACGTCGCGACCATGAAATGGCTCCTTGGCAGACAGCTTGAAATTCTGGACACAGCGGGCGCGCTGAAGACTTGGGTTCAGCCGTACAGCGTCACCGACAATATGCCGAGCCGGCACCTCCTTGGCACGTGTCGCATGGGGCTCGACCCGGCGAAATCGGTCGTGAATGCATTCAGCCGGACTCATGATGTGAAGAACTTGTTCCTGGTGGACGGTAGCAACTTCGTAACGTCAGGGCGCCAGCAACCGACCGCAACCATTCAGGCTCTCGCCTATCGAGCAGCCGACCACGCAATTCGCGCCGCGCGCAAAGGCGAACTGGGCTGAATGAAAGCACCGAGGAGCGATCAGCCGTGAACCGACGGACGTTTCTTCACCTTGCCGCAACCTCTCCCCTGCTGGCCCAAGAACCGGATCTTCCTCATTACCGAATCGTCACCCGATTCGCTCCGGCAGCGCACCCGGGGATGCCCGGGCTCTATCGCGGCAAAGCGGTCCGCGTACATTCAGAACGTGCAGTGGACGTTGCGTCCAATCGCGTGGATGCGCCTACAGTTCGGGCAATGGTATCCGCAGGCATGCGCGAGTTGACCGGCGCCTCGACCGATCGGGACGCGTGGTCTCACTTCATTTCTCACGACGACATCGTCGGCATCAAAGTGAACTGCTCGGGTGCTCCGGAAATCAATTCGAATCCGGAACTCGTCTCGGCGATTATCGAGAATCTCTTACGTCTGGATGTGCCCGCCGAGCATATCTACATCTACGATCGCTTCGAAAATCAACTCAAGATCGTCAATTTCGCTCCTCACGTGCCGGCGGGCGTGAAAATCAGCGGGGCCGAAAACTTTCGCAATTCGATTCTCAGTTACGATCCGTTCACCTATGTGGAGGTGGATTTCTTCGGCGAGGACGATACCCGTTCAAATCTGATCCGCCTGGTCTCTGACAAGTTCACGAAGATAATCAACGTTCCTACCATGAAGGAGCATCGCGCGGCGGGCGTCACCGGATGTCTGAAGAACATCGCGTACGGAGACTTCTCGAATGTGGCTCGATCTCATCTCAAAACAAAAACCAACACTTATTCGTTTATTGGAACTCTTGCGTCCGTGGAACCGCTCCGATCGAGGACCGTCCTGAACGTGATGGACGGACTGCGGAGCCTCTGGCAAGGCGGCCCTTTCCTGCAAAGCCCGAAATTCCTGTTCTTCCCCAAGCAAATCGTTTTGGGAACAGATCCTGTGGCTCTGGACCATCTCCTCATCGAGATGATCGAAACCAAGCGCAAGGCGGAAGGAGCCCCATCGCTGTTTGACCGTTCCACGTCGCACATAAAGCCTGGGCCTGAACTGGATCCTCGGTTCAATAGCTTTATTCGCGAACCGGGGCACGTCGAATACGCGTCCAAGCTGGGTTTAGGGGTTTTCGAGAGGAGCCAGATCAATGAGAAAGTAGTCAACTTGTGACGTTTCTCATTTCGGTTTTGCTGCTCCCTTGCCTGTTTTGGGACAAGGGACCGGAGACGATCAATCAACTACGCCAGGCCCGGATTACCCGCATCGCCGTGCCGCCTTCCCTGGCCGAATCCTGGAAAAACGTATCAGATATAGCGATTGATACCGCAGACCCAAGTCGCCTCGAGAAAGTCGAAGCGCCCGGCGTTGTATTACGTCCCGAAATATCTTCAGCGACGCATGCACCCTGGGTGAATTCCAATGGCTGGCGTTTCCTCCGCAACGCGGCTGGACACTTTCTCTGCCAGGCACCGGGATCGGCCGCAGCCCTGGCAACGGCTGAGGCCTTTATGTTCGGCGCAAGCGCCGCGATTCACACCGACGATGCGGGTCTCGAGCCTTTTGGGCAAATGCTGTCATTTCTCGGCCGGCTGCGCAACGAAGATTTTTCGCCCCTCGCAAACATCGGATTCATAGACGACGGAACGCCCGAGTCAGGCGAGTTCATGAACCTGCTGATTCGTCGCAATCTTCTCTTCAAAGTCGTCAAACGACCCGATCCGAAGCTCGATTTGACCGTCGCTCTAGGCTCGCACGACTACCCAAGGTCCGAAGCACAGAACCCCACCTTACT
>JAFAUR010000218.1 GCA_019243205.1 Acidobacteriaceae bacterium
TTATTGCTGCGTCTCGCTTTGGTTCTGAAACGGCGCGTCGCGAACTGGAGTCCGCCGGAGTCGTCGTACTTCCGTGTGATCTACTGAATCCGGACGATGTAGCTGGCCTACCGCGGTGCAAAAACGTGCTCTATCTTGCCGGACGCAAGTTCGGTTCTAGCAACCGTCCGGACCTGACTTGGGCGATGAACGCAATCGCGCCCTCGTTAGCTGCGCGCCATTTCCCGGACAGTCGCATTGTCGTGTTTTCCACCGGAAACGTGTACGCGTTCGAGGATGTTTCGAGTTCCGGCGCGAACGAGAGTGACGTGCCGTCCCCTGTCGGCGAGTACGCGCAATCATGCCTCGCCCGGGAGCGGATTTTTGAATACTATTCGCGCGAACAAGGGACGCCTTGCCTGTTGTTCCGTCTGAACTACGCAGTCGATCTGCGGTACGGCGTGCTGGTGGATATCGCTAGAAAAGTATATGCTGGCGAGCCGGTGGATCTTACAGTTCCCGCATTTAACGTCATATGGCAGCGTGATGCTAACTCTTACGCCTTACGATCGTTGGAGCTGTGCGCGTCCCCGGCCAAGATACTGAATGTTACTGGTTCGGAAACAATTTTCGTGAGGAAAGTCGCGGAACTGTTTGCCCAACGACTCCAACGCGCTCTGCGACTCCGGGGCACCGAGGGCCGGACCGCCTTATTGAGCGACGCTTCACAATGTCATCGTTTGCTGGGAGCTCCTACTGTGCCGCTACCTGTGTTGCTCGACTGGGTTGCCGAGTGGGTGGCCGCTGGCGGGCAAGACCTCAATAAACCAACCCATTTTGAAGTCGCGGACGGAAGATTTTAAGCGTGGCAGCACCCCGTACCGGCGCAACGCCAGATCTCCAGACAACCTTACGTCGCGGTGTTGTCATTCCAGCACACCCGCTCGCGCTGACATCGGCCCGCAAGCTAGACGAGCGGCGGCAGCCGGCGCTCACCCGCTATTACTGCCACGCAGGTGTCGGAGGCATCGCCGTTGGCGTTCATACGACCCAATTTGCAATCCGAAATCCTGGAATCGATCTGTTTCAACCTGTCCTTTGCCTCGCAGCGGCGACCGCCGGTGAGTTCGAACGTGAAACTGGAAAACGACTCATCAAAGTAGCCGGGATCTGCGGCCCGACGAAGCAGGCGGTTCGCGAAGCTCAACTGGCCCGCGATGCCGGATACGATGTTGGGCTCCTCAGTCTCGCAGCCTTGGCCAAGGCGGATGATCGAGAGTTACTGTTGCATTGCCGGCATGTCTCCGAAGAGATTCCTCTGTTTGGTTTTTACCTACAGCCCGCCGTAGGCGGTCGCGAACTTAGCTATAGCTTCTGGCGCGAATTCTGCAAAATCGAGCGAGTAGTCGCAATCAAAGTCGCTCCCTTCAATCGCTACCAGACTCTCGACGTCTGTCGTGGGCTCATAGACAGCGGCCGTGCCAACGAGATCGCCCTTTACACAGGCAACGACGACAACATCATTCCCGACCTTCTCGCGGAATTCCGATTGAATGGACAGTCTGTGCGCTTTTCGGGCGGACTGCTAGGCCAATGGGCCGTATGGACCCGGCGCGCAGTTGAGTTACTGGATACTATCCAGAACGCTCCGGCATGCGAATTTGCTGAAATCTTGGCGCGTTCCGCGGAAGTTACGGATGCAAACTCGGCTTTGTTCGACGTCCAGAACCGGTTCGCGGGGTGTATCGCAGGCTTGCACGAGATTCTCAGGCGTCAAGGACTTCTCGCGGGGCGATGGTGCCTCGATCCTAAGGAAGATCTTTCACCGGGACAAATGGAAGAGATCGATCGAGTTTGTGCCGCTTATCCCCATTTGACCGATGACGAATTCGTCCGGAATAACTTGGATCAATGGCTGAGATAAACTCTCGCAAGAAAAGAAACACTCGGACTCCGCTCGTATGGACGGGCCTATTCATTCTGCCGCTGACTTCCAGCTGTTTTCTTGTGGCACAAACTCCCACGACGCCGGAGCCCGCCAGGCGCCCAAGAGCGGCGGATCTAATGCAAGACCCGGAAGTAAAGCGCGGGCAGCAGCAATTCTCGCGAACGTGCTCCTTTTGTCACGGGGCGGACGCAAACGGAGGCGGGGAGGGCCCGAGCCTCGTCCTATCCACCGTCGTACGGCACGATAAACACGGCGAATTGATCGGCGAGGTGATTCGAGACGGTCGCCCCGCCAAAGGCATGCCCTCGTTCCCATTGAGTGATAGCCAAATCGCCGATATCGTCGCTTTTCTGCATGCGCGCGTAACTGCCTCGGATATCCGTAGTGCGGGT
>JAFAUR010001013.1 GCA_019243205.1 Acidobacteriaceae bacterium
GCGGCGGCGGAGTGTCTGCAGTTCTTCTAACGCCGCGACATCTTTTTCATACTGGCGGCGGAGACGGGATTCCTGAATGCCGAGGTTTCGGAGCTGGCGCTCGTAGGCGAGGTAGATTTTGGCTTCAATCAGAGCCTGGCGGACGGCCGCGTCTTGCTGCTCAGGAAAGAGCGCGGCGAATTCGAGGCGGCCGAGCGCGAGCAGGCTCATTTCCAGCGATGGGATGCGAGCGAGACGCCACTGGGTGTCGGCGAGCGATTGCACGAGGTTGATTTCGGCGGACCCGACGGGTTCGAAGCGGTTGCGGAATTCGGTGAGATGCGCTTCGTAGAGAGCGGCGTCTTCGGTGGGCAGCAGGACGGTGCGGCCGGTGAGTCCGGTTTTAAGCGCGTTCAGCGACGAGGCGGCTTTACCGGTGTCGGACGTGGGACCGGTGGAGAGTTGGGCATTCTGTTGATTGGCGGCAATCTGGGCGTCGGTGGCCATGGGGCTCCTCGAAGAAAGAAAATGGCCCGTGCGCTTGGGAGCGCAGCCGGGCCTGATGGAGAGTAGCATCAGGCGTTCGAAAATCGGATGGGCGGGGATGTGGAAAAGCGGTGTAAGTGATTCGGGAAGAGCGGGATGGCGATTTTTTTGTGCGTTGTGACCCACTTGCAAAACGGCTGCGGGAGGTGGATGCCAGGAGGCTCAGGGGCAGCCTTGTCGGGCGTCAAGGAGGGTTTGAGGGCCGCAGAGAAAAAGGCGCACGCCGCGACCGCGCGAGCGAGCCGGCGAGCGCGGTTTCGGAAGAAAGCGGCGTTATCCTATGTGCGAGTTGCGGATCAGAAGCGCGATAGTCACACCGAATAGCAGCACGCCAGCCCTATGCCGGATAGTACTAGTCACGCTCGGATCTCGCCAATTCCCGCTTACAGTCATGTCCGCGCTAGGTTACTTCGGTTTGCTATAGCTTACGATTTCGACCAGTACGGCATCCCTCCGCTGCTGCGGATTGGCTGAGAAGATCGCCATTGGCGGTCCAACCTGCCGCTAATACGTAGGTCAGTGCGCGCAGCGCGAGAGCAAGGCAGGCGGCCAGGAGCCACCAGGGCTTTCATCGGGAGAAAGATCGAACACGGTCTTCGCTCCAAGAGCTCAACTGTTGTGCGCCTGCCGCGCGAACCGTGGCAGCAGACGTGTCGAGTTCAGGATAAATGCCAGTTCGGAAGAAACGTGGATGAAGGCAGCCATAAGCGGATTGATCAGGCCGACGGCGGCCAGGACAATTCCAGCCGCATCGACGGCCAGCGTTCCGTAAAAATTCTGGAAGATGACAGCTCGGCACCAGCGCGCAGTTTTGAGGGTAGCGACGAATTTCCGCAAGTCGTTTCCGATGAGCAGTACGTTAGCGCTGGCTTGAGCGACTTCGGTCCCGGAGCCCATAGCGACGCCGATGTGCGCATGAGAAAGCGCCGGTGCATCATTAATCCCGTCCCCAATCATGGCGACGACTCGACCCGATTGAATCAGCTCGTCCACACGACTGGATTTCTGCTCAGGAAGCAGTCCACACGAGATGTCCTTAACTCCGATGTCTTCCGCCACTTCACCAGCGGATCTCGCCGAATCACCCGTAACCAACTCCGTTCGTATGCCCATCCGATGCAGGTCGCGAATTGCTTCAGCGGCCTCGCCTCGCACCTGGTCGGCAATACGAATTGAACCGATCCACTGCAGATCGCGCGCGATTAGAATCTGGGCACTCGCCACATCGACGTGGGTAGGCAACTCGATACCCGCCTCTTTTAGCCAAGCTGGATTTCCCGCGAGAATGCAGCGGCCATGGAGCCCTGCGCGTACACCCTTCCCTGGGACGTATTCAAAGTAAGCTGGCTCCGGGACGGCGAACTGCTTCTCCTGAGCCGCTGCCAGCACGGCTCGCGCCAGGGGATGCTCGGAGTTGCGCTCCGCAATGGCTGCCGTTTCGAGGACCTCGCTTAAACCATCGACCGGGTCATGGCAATCACGCGGGGCTTTCCATAGGTGAGCGTTCCCGTTTTATCCAGCAGCACGGTATCGGTCTTGGCCAACTGCTCCAGATAGATACCGCCTTTGACAATCGCTCCATTCCGGGCCGCCCTGCCAATAGCACCGAGAATGGCC